>NZ_JAYGHM010000019.1:83810-84402 GCF_034931125.1 Rivularia sp. UHCC 0363
GGTAATCTTAAAAAAAAGTTCTGGATACTCGCTATTGGTATTAGGTATAGCTTTAAACCCAATTACCAATATTAGAGAAACCAGAACCCTTACTCTATGAAGGTTTTCCATTGAGTCAGAAAAAATTTTAGATTTTAGATTGATTTATTCCAAAATTCTCAAATTCCCCTAAGTTTATTTATGGGGACAATCCAAAATCGTAAATCTAAAATCTAAAATTGATTGACTGTTATTGAGGAGCTAATATTTTTGCTCCATCTGCATCGGGAGTTGTTTCTTCTTCACTACTGCTAGGGGTATTGGTATCAGGAAGAGTTGTTTCTCCTGGCTTATTCATATTGCTAGGAGCATCTTCGCTTGGGGTTACTTCTCCTTCAGGAGTTGTACCAGGCATTGGAGTGATGTTTGTCGGAGTATCATCTTCGCTAGGATTTACTTCTCCTTCAGGAGTTGTACCAGGCATTGGAGTGATGTTTGTCGGAGCATCATCTTCGCTAGGAGTTACTTCTCCACCTGGAGTTGTACCAGGCATTGGAGTGATGTTTGTCGGAGTATCATCTTCGCTAGGAGTTACTTCTCCACCTGGAGTTGT
>NZ_JAYGHM010000019.1:84667-92461 GCF_034931125.1 Rivularia sp. UHCC 0363
CGCTCGGTGTGGTCTCAATACTATTATCTGGGGGAGTAGTTTGTTCGGAAGGGGTGGTTTCCGGTGTATTCGTGTTCTCGGTAGTTGTAGATTTGCCTTCACAACGAGTATTCAATGGGAAACGGACACATAAAATTTCCATTGCATCCGGAGAAAGCTTTTCTTCAGCCGCTGCAACAAGTGTAGAACCGTCAGAAGAAGATTCTGAAGTTTTTGTAGTTCCTTCTGCACTTGGGTCTAGGCTAGGGAATTTATTCGATTGAGCAACCGCAACAGTGCTACTTAATGCTAGAGTCAAAGCTGTGCCAATAAGGCTTAGAAATTTGCCCTTCATAATTATCCACTCCTCGAAAATAATACCTCCGCCCATTAAATCAAACAAATGTCTTTATAAAATCTGTCTAAATGAGGATGTGTATTTGCAATTTTATATATCTAAGCTGCTAGGTTTGTAAAATTTTAATTATTTGTAGTTGATTGACTGATAAATATACTTAATTTCGTTTGACGATCCAAATTGGTTGACAAACTCATAAGTAATCATAAATGATTGCATATCAATAAATTTCAATCGCTATATGCAATAAAAATAACTATGTAAGTAAGATTACTAAGGGTTATATTTGTATCATATAAACGATGGAACAATTGCGTATTGTCAACCTTCATATATGCTTATGAGTAGAATGATGAAATAACAGCATTTTAGGGCAGCATTTTGTCCGATTATTAAATAACAACCGTGGTGTGAATAGCCCATGAGTTCTCCCCAACCCCCAAAAAAACCACAGACTTTGCTTGGTCAACTGACTCAAGCTGTACATACAATTCAAGCTCGGGTTGATTTTTCCAAGCTGGCGCTCAAGCCTAATGCTAGAGTACCAGAACTATGGGTACAGGAAGCTGGGGCATCTCAGGCTCAAATGTATCCTTTGCTTGGCGATCGCTATACGATCGGTCGCAGTTCCAAATCCTGCGATATAGTCATCCGCAATCCGGTTGTCAGTCAAATTCATTTATCGCTATCACGAGATTCGTCTCAACGCAAGCCGGTTTTTGTCATTAAAGATGAAAAATCAACTAATGGCATTTATCGAGGTAAGCGTCGAGTTGAATCATTGGAATTGCGTCATGGTGATGTTTTGAGTTTAGGTCCCCCGGAACTCGCGGCTTCGGTACGTTTACAATATGTAGACCCGCCGCCGTTTTACATTAAAGCTGCAACTTGGACTGGCTATGGAGTAGCTGGTGTCAGCCTTTTGTTTGCTTTAGTAATTGGTATCGAATGGCTAAAATTTTCCGTTCGACCTCTACCCGCAGCTACTCAAGGTCCGGTAGTGGTTTACGCTGGGGATGGTGAAACACCCCTACAAGAACCTCGAACCACCGCTCATGTAGATTTGAAAAAGCTGTCCGATTTTGGTCCTTATTTACCTTCGGCGATAGTAGCTTCGGAAGATAGCCGTTTTAATTGGCATTTCGGTGTTGACCCTTACGGTATTTTACGAGCCGTATTTATCAATGCCCGTAGTGGAGATGTTCAGCAAGGTGCGAGTACGGTGACTCAGCAGGTAGCTCGCAGTTTATTCCGAGATTATGTCGGTAGACAGGATTCTCTTGGTCGCAAAGTCCGCGAAGCAGTTGTATCGTTGAAGCTAGAAACCTTTTATAGTAAAGACGATATTTTACTTAGTTATCTCAACCGAGTTTACTTGGGTGTAAATACCTCCGGTTTTGAAGATGCTGCGCGGTATTATTTTGACAAATCAGCTAAAGAGTTGACAGCAGCAGAGTCTGCTACTTTAGTAGGAATTTTACCCGCTCCCAACGGTTTTAATTTCTGCGGGGATACTCAAAGCAAGACCAGAATTATCGGCTATCGCAATCGCGTGTTGAAGCGAATGCGGGAGATGGGCGATCTCAAGCAAGATGAGTACAATAGCGCCAGACGTTCGCCGCTTGAAGTTACCTCCAAGGTTTGCCAGCGTCAAGCCAACAGAATTGCTCCTTATTTTTACGATTATGTATTTAACGAGCTGGAATTTATATTGGGAAAAGAATTGGCATCTGAAGGAAATTTTATTATTGAAACTCAGTTAGACCCAAAAATCCAAGCGACTGCTGAAGCTTCGTTAAGCAACCACATTAAAACCAGTGGAGCAAGTTTTGGCTTTTCTCAAGGAGCTATGGTTACTCTTGATTCGAGTACGGGTGCAATTAAAGCGATGGTTGGTGGCAGCGATTATGGAGCGACTCAGTTTAATCGCGCTTATCAAGCAAAAAGACAACCCGGTTCCACCTTTAAAATTTTTGCCTACACAGATGCCATCGAACAAGGATTTTCTACGGGCAAAAGTTATAGCTGTAGTTCTATAACTTGGCAGGGCTTTACCTATAAACCCTGTAGAACTGGTACTGCTCCATTAACTATTGCAACTGGACTAGCTCTGAGTGAAAACCCGATCGCTTTGCGAGTAGCTCGCGATGTGGGGCTGGATAAAGTAGTCAAAACCGCGAAAAGTTTGGGAGTGCGTTCGGAACTTAACCCAGTTCCTGGTTTGGTATTGGGTCAAAGCGAAACCACTGTATTAGAAATGACCGGAGCCTTCGCCGCTATTGGTAACAGGGGTGTATGGAATCGTCCCCATGCGATCAAACGAATTCTTGATAGTAGTGAGTGTCGCGATCGCAATGACTTAACAACCTGTCGCGTAATTTATTCTTTCAATCAAGATCGAGAAGCTAACATAAAAGTTTTGAAAACTGGAGTAGCCGATACGATGATTACTTTAATGCGTGGAGTAATCTCAAACGGTACCGGACGCGCCGCTTCTATTGGACTTGGGGAAGGCGGAAAAACCGGCACAACAGATAGAAACGTTGATTTGTGGTTTATTGGCTTTATCCCCCGTCGGCAACTGACTACAGGGATTTGGTTAGGAAACGACAACAATTCTCCCACAAGCGGTAGCAGCGCTCAAGCCGCTCAATTATGGGGAAACTATATGGGTAAGGTTGTTAGATGAGGAATTGGTAATTGGTAATTGGTAATTGGCAATTGGTAATTGCGAATTGCGAATAGTTAGGAGTGAGTAGTGATAAGTAAAAAGTAATAAATTAGGAATTATTAATTTTTCTTCCCATTACCCATTACCCATTACCCATTACCAAATTAACGATATCCCTGCCAAGGTGTAATCTCCGCTTCACCACCAGGTTTGAATTCAACTTGAAACTGAGCCAAAGGTTCTGTTTGTGCTGCATTCGGATTATCGCCTGGAAATAACTTGGGAATAGGCGTTTGTCGAAAGTTGTCAAAGGCTGCTTTATTCAAAGGTTCGTAATCGGCGATGCTACCATTTTCTTTAACGGCGACTCGATATTTTAAAACTTCGCTGTAGTTAGAATTAGCGCTCTTATTTTGACTAATAGCTGCCGATAGCTTTTGATTTAGATTAGAAAGGGTGTTTTGGTCGGTAATATTTGTTCCCAGATTGTCGGATTTGTTAACGTATCCGATCCAGGGACTAACTTCTAATACTCCACTTTGTCTAAAAACTACTCTAAATTGAGCAATTGGCTCGTTAGCGATCGCGCCACTGTTGGCGGGATTATAAAGTACTTTCGGTAGAGGAGTTTGTTCGATCGCCGCATTGGCTGTTTGATCTATAGCTTTGTAACCGATAATCGCACCATCACCAGCCGCACCCAGACGATAAACTAAGTCGGACTGCACCTGACGATTTGCCCAAGCTTTATTTAGTTGTTCGTATACTTGAGTATTTAACTTTTTCAATCGCGATGCATTCTTAATTTCTGGGGCTGAACCAAGGAGTTTTTCTAAATCTCTTACGACTCCCGGCGCATTAGGTGACGGTATTGGAGTAGGAACTGCATTGGTAGCAGGTTGCTTCGCTTCAGGAGTAGGTTGAACTGGTTGTTTGACGTTTTCAGTAGTAGATACCTTCTTCTGGGCAGTAGATGGTGTTTTAAACTCTGGTGCTGGCATTAAATTAAACGCGATCGCAGCAGCAGCTAAACTGGTGAGACCAAGAGTTGCGGGTACTGCCTGTTCGAGTAAAACACCTTGAACGGCACTATGTCCTCTAGCAACTGGTTGTAGTTCTAACGTCAATTCTGGTAAAGTTTGAGTATCAGCAAAAAATTGATCTACTGCTTCTACTAAATCGAACAACTGTACTGAATTTAAATCAATTTTAATGGTTTGTTTAGCATTACTACCATTATTTAAATCCTGTTGAGGCATATCCGAATGTACGCTCAATCGGTGCTGATTACTATTAATTTTTTCTAACTGTACTAATTCAGATTCAGAATTATGTGCTTGCGGGTTAGAAATATTGCTCAAAAATTCTTGAGCATAAGCGCTGACGGCTCTAACTAAACTTTCAAAAAACTGTCTACCACCCGCAAGTGGTTGGGTATAACCAGATAAAGTACATTCCGCATTTACCAAAATCGACAGTTCTGGACGCATTTCCTGATACTGTGTTGTTTTTGAAGCGTCGTTTAAACCTTCTAAAAGTAACGTGCAATTAGGTAAACTATATTTACGTTGAATATTCATTCCACTTCACCATCAAAAAGACTAATCCAGAAGCGCTGCATTCCGGCTGTTCCCGTACAGAAAAGTAGCTGTCCTAATAGATTTACAGCTAATTCGTTTAATTTATCGTCAGAATTAAGTGCTAATAATCCAGAACGTCTCTTATTCATCCGGCTTCTGAAATGCACTCGAAATCGTTCTAAATAATTAGAAAGACGCAAATTTTGTTCTAAAGGAATCTGCTTTTCAGCCATCTGCTGATTTATCATTAACAACTGACGGATCACAACCGTCAATCGTCTAGCTAAATAGCAAGAAATAACCACCAATGCTTTTGCTTCCATGATGGTTAAAGGACGACGAATATTAGCTCTTCGCAAAGGATTAGTGCTACGCATTCGCCATAGATTTACTCGATCTTTGATAATTCCTTTCAAATCCAACTCTTGAGCAAATGCCAAGATGGCTTCAGACCCACCAAGATCCAAAGCTTCAATTGCAAGTAAAATAAGGTCAATTTGTTGCCTAGTTCGCCTCGGACATCCCTTTCCTTCTATTGCGGGGTCGGGTAGCGTGTCCAAAATCATGGGCAAATCTTGTTCAGCCGAACTGTTGAACGGCGTTAAGGGAGCGGAGACATTCATTTATCAGTTCCTTATAGGGCTGCTGTCCTAAAAATAACGGTAAAATTGATTAAACAATGGTAGCCAAATCAAAATATATTGGCATATGGCAGTAATTCAACTGCCTGATATATACATTAATTACTCTTTCATATCAAAGCTTTCCGTATACCGAAAATCGAAGTTTTAAAGCATTTTTAATTCACCTATCTGAGAATGGTAGTACAATTGCAACCCCTTGTTCGTGGAAAATTCCATCTTTTCTTCTGTTTTAATATATAGAAGGTATTAGAGCGAGCAAGAGCGATTCTTAAGCAGCATAGCTGAACGCCACACATTGAGCTTTAGCTCCACTATAGCCTAAACCTTTACGGGGTCTTCTTTACAGCCAATATCAACAATTTTTATTCTTAACCATCTATATGAATATACTTAAAGATTGTATTTGAGCAGAGTATTTACTTTATAGCAATCTTATTGGCAATTCAATTATCTTGCCGCGACAGTACGGGTAAAGTCATTTGTAAGAATACTGATTTACTTGCTTTTAAACCTCCATAACAAAAATTTACCAGAAATAATTTAGTAGCCTCGATGTAATATTTCACACTTAGCAACAATGTTAAAAAACTCATCAATCAGTTTTCACTTCACGAGCAAAACCAAAATATCTTAAGTCAGGCGCATTAGTCTTTTATGCTTATATAGTAAATTGATGACCGTACTATAGTTTTTGCTTGACCAAGATATTGGTTAGCTAATTTGACTGTGCCAATTATGAGTTTTGTATATTATGGATTTGAAATCTTTAATTCGTGACGTTCCTGATTTCCCTAAACCCGGAATTTTATTTCGAGATATTACTACCTTGCTGCGTGATGCCCAAGGATTAAGATACACTATTGATTTATTTACACAAAAGTGTACTGAGGCTGGGATGACGGCAGATTTTGTAGTCGGGATGGAGTCACGAGGATTCATTTTCGGCGCACCTTTAGCTTATAAACTAGGAGCGGGTTTTATTCCTGTCCGCAAAAAAGGTAAATTACCAGCGTCCATTCATGCAATTGAATATGCACTAGAGTATGGTACGGACACTCTAGAAGTGCATCAGGATGCTTTACAACCGGGGAGTAGAGTTTTAATTGCTGATGATTTAATTGCCACAGGTGGAACAGCTTCCGCAACTGCGGAACTTATTCAAAAGATTGGCTGCGAATTAGTCGGATTTGGCTTTATTATCGAGCTACAAGAATTACAAGGGCGTAAAAAATTGCCAGACGTGCCGATTGTTACTCTTGTTGAATATTAAAATAATTGGGGATTGGTAATTGGTAATTGGGAATAGTTAGGAGTTAGGAGTTAGGAGTTAGGAGTTAGGAGTTAGGAGTTAGGAGTTAGGAGTTAATAATTATATTCCCCTTGTCCCCATCCCCCCATCCCCCCATCTCCCCATCTCCCCATCCCCCCATCTCCCCATCTCCCCATCTCCCCATCCCTTTCATAATTATGGTGCTATGACTGCAACAACATCGAAGAGTTTTTGGGAATCAGGTAAAGATTCGTTTTTAAGGGTAGTAACTAGCGAAACATTTCTTTATATTGTTAAACGACTATTACAGGCGTTACTGACAATTCTTTTAGCGTCGATAGTTTCTTTTACAATTATTCAATTTGCTCCAGGGGATTATTTAGATACTTTGCGTCAAAATCCCAAAATTTCTCCAGAAAGGATTCAGGAACTCAAAGAGCAGTTTGGTTTGGATAAACCTTGGCACATACAGTATTTTCTCTGGTTGTGGAGAATTATTTCTCAAGGGGATTTTGGGACGAGTTTTTTCTATCAGCGTTCGGTAGCTTCATTGATATGGGAACGAGTACCCGCAACTTTACTTTTAGCTATTGCATCCTTGATTTGCACTTGGGCGATCGCCATTCCTTTGGGTATTATCGCTGCTGTAAAACAAAACCAGGCTATAGATCGGATTTTACAAGTAATTAGCTATGCCGGACAAGGTTTTCCCAGCTTTATCACAGCTTTGTTGTTATTGATTTTTGCTCAAATTACTACCCCTTTGTTTCCAGTAGGAGGTATGACAAGCATTTATCACGCTCAGCTTTCACCCTTGGGAAAAATCATTGATATTCTTTGGCATATGATTTTACCTACCATCGCTTTGAGCATCACCAGTTTTGCTGGGTTGCAGCGTATTACTCGCGGTGAATTATTAGATGTGCTGCGTCAGGATTACATTCAAACAGCCCGTGCTAAAGGATTACCAGAAAACCGAGTTATTTACGTCCACGCTCTTCGCAATGCGATAAATCCGTTAATTACTTTGTTAGGTTTTGAATTAGCAGGTTTACTAAGCGGTGCTTTTATCACCGAATTTTTCTTTAATTGGCCGGGTTTGGGCAAATTGACTTTACAAGCAGTAAGCGCTCAAGATTTATATGTATTAATGGCTAGTTTGATCATGGGCGCAGTACTATTAATTATTGGTAATTTGGTAGCAGACTTATTACTTAAAATTGCCGACCCTCGGATTACTTTAGGTAAATCTTAAATGGGAATGGGACAAAGGTCAAAGGTCAAAGGTCAAA
>NZ_JAYGHM010000019.1:92537-114629 GCF_034931125.1 Rivularia sp. UHCC 0363
GGTTAAAGGTTAAAGGTTAAAGGTCAAAGGTCAAAGGTTAAAGGTTAAAGGTTAAAGGTTAAAGGTTAAAGGTTAAAGGTTAAAGGTCAAAGGTTAAATAATTATGATTCCTAATTTCTAACTCCTAGTTCCTAATCCAAAATCTAAAATCTAAAATTCTGTTTATGTTGTCGGAAATATATTATTTAATCAGGTCTAAAGCTGATGGTCGTTATTTAGCAGCGCATCCTAATGAAGATGATGTATCGAGTTTTGTGCTACTGTTTCGCGAAAATTTTGATGCTTTGAGCTATCTAAATACTCATGCTGGCGATTTAGCAGACCGTCTTACCGTAGAATCAATTTCAGGTACTCAGCTAAAAACTGTACTTCAACGATGGAGTTTCAAGGGTGTAGGTATTGTGACCGATCCGTTATTACCTAAAATTGATTTTTTAGTGCAAAGTTAAATTGATAATTGATTTATGTTTCTCAGCATTGCAGAAGTTGAAAGTTATCTCCATCAGCATATTCCGCTATCTAAATATATGGAGGTTAAGGTTAAGCAAGTTGATGAACATGGTGTTACCTTACAAGCACCATTAATTCCAAATATAAACCATCGTTCGACAGTGTTTGGCGGTAGCGTTTCCGCATTAGCAATTCTTTCGGGATGGACTTTGGTTCATGCTAATTTGCAAGCATTCTCTTTATCTTCGCGAATTGTGATTCAGCGCAATTCCATAGAATATTTTCAGCCTATTGATGGCGATTTTATGGCTTTTTGTCCGTTCCCATCAGCGCAAATTTGGCAGAAGTTTATCAAGATGTTGCAAAAGAAATCAAAAAGTAGAATTGAGTTAAATGTAGATATTTTTACGGGTGGAGTGAAAGCGGGAAGTTTTACTGGGGTTTATGTTGCGATCGGTTGATGATTTAATTGTTTTTTAAGTTAATCGGTTGGGTCAAACATCTTTTCTTAACGTATTACAATATAGTTAGAACATTTATATCAACTCCTAATGGAGTAGTATGTCAGCCAAAGATAAATTTCATGATGTGGTCAAAACTGCGCTGCAAAACGATGGGTGGGTAATTACAGAAGACCCACTACGTGTTCCGATTGACCGAATTACAAATATGTATATTGATTTAGCCGCAGAAAAACTAATAGTAGCAGACAAAGAAGGAGACAAAATTGCAGTAGAAGTAAAAAGTTTTTTAGGTGCTTCTAACCTCTCAGAATTTCATACAGCTTTGGGACAATTCATTAATTATCGCTATGCATTAGAAGATTTTGAAGCTAAAAGAATTTTATATTTAGCTGTACCAGTGAAGACTTATGAAGACTTTTTCACTATGCCTTTTGTTCAATCGGTAATTCAACGCAGTAACGTTAATTTGCTAGTTTTCAATCCAGAAAAACAGGAGATTGTGCAATGGAAAAATTAGAGGAATATCGAGGATATGTCCAACGTTTATTAACAGATTATGCTGAAAGTAAAACATCGCATAATCCCGACAATGAATTAGAAATGCAAACTATTTTTGATACAGTGCGTGACCATTATCAGCTAATTTATGTTGGATGGGATAAAGGAAAACGAGTTTATGGTCCAGTAATGCACTTGGATATTAAAAATGCCAAGATTTGGATTCAGTGGAACGGTACGGAAGATGATATCGGTGCTGAGTTAATGGATATGGGTGTATCTAGAGAAGATATTGTGTTGGGATTTCATACACCGTTTATGCGTAAGTTTAGTGATTTTGCTGTGAGTTAATGTTTGAATGAAATTCGGTTTAATTTGTGAGTTTGCGTTTTTCAATTTCGGTAATGGGTAGGAGTAAAGTGTCTTCTATGTGGGAACGGACTTTGGGGGTTATATAGAGGTCGCTATTTAGGCAGTCTACTATTACCTTATTAGCAAAACAGTATTTATGTAATAAATCCTGTTGTTCTTTATTGAACTGCCAATCATAACCAATATTGCGATGTTCAATCATAATTTCTCTTAAGAGTTTAGTCCACTTCTGACCGTTGACTTTCCACCATACACAAAATTTATCTATATCTATTTCCGGATTAGGTAAATCATTACTCATTTTTTGTAATGCTTGCTTTAATTTAGGTTCAAATGCACGGGTAAGACTTGCTATCAAAGAATAATATAAACTTTTGCTAATAGTTTCCTTTTTGAAATTGTAAGGGGGATTCATTAAAGTAGATTTAGTCGCACGTTACAAAGGTATTCCTCACGTAATTGAATGGACTACTTCTGAAAAACCTAAATTTAAACTTGAAAATCTTTATGATAAGCCTTTACAGCTAGTTGCTTATGGCGGTGCAATTAACAGATATTATGGTGAAAGTCTTTTTTGCTGTAATATTCGCCGTGCTTTAATCGTTGTTGCTTTACCTGATAGAGAAGCAGAGATTTTTGAATTTGACAAAGCAACCTTGATTGATTACTGGAAATTATGGCATTCCCGACTCAAGTTATTTTATCAAGCTAATACATAGAAGTTTATTATTCTTAAGTCTGCTCACGCAAATTACGACTAATTAGGCTATTAGCCCACGAAGGTGGGCTTTGTTTGTGTAGCCCCAGACTTCCAGTCTGAGGGCTATTATAATTCAAAAACATCCCTGTTCCAAGGGCTATTCCAAATCCCCCGGAGAATTACAATTAAACAACATCAAATCTGCCTTCTCATCAACATTTAAAGCTTCTACTTCAATACCCGAAAGTAATTCCTGAAACGAACGCTTCCCCATTTTCAAAAAACTATCCAATTCTGTTTTCACCTCTTTTCGATAAAAACCACACATCGGTTCCCAAATTTGCGATCGCTGTGGAACTAAAGCCAATGTTGAAGTTGGAATTTGGGGAAGTTTATTTATCCAACTTTGCAGAATTTCTACATTTAATAAAGGTAAATCGCAAGCAAGTAATAATATCCAATCGGCGGAAATTTGCGCTAATCCCTCAGATAAACCATTCACTGGTCCCTTTCCCGGCTGACTTTCAATTAGATATTGACAATTTGAGGGCAAAATATTTTGATAGCGTTCAATCCAAGGTGTCAAAACATAAACTTGTTCGGTACAAGCAGCAGCAACTTGATAAACCCGTTGCAACATCGGTTTACCTTGGTAATCTACAAGTGCTTTATCTCTACCCATACGAGAACTTTTACCACCTGCGAGGATTAAGGTAACTAGGGTTTGCTGGGAAAGATGGGGATAGAATTTACGCACTTGCGACGTGTATAATTCAATGTCAGTGTCATGGAGCCGTTCTGCTGCCATTTTTCCCATTTTCATCCCCTAGGTGCATAAGCTGATCAAACCTGAACCTATTAATAATAAAGGATTTTTAGCTTTTTAAGCTCGATATCCATTTAATAAACACGTATGACTTAATACAGGTAATTAAACTTTTGCCAATGTGTAAAAAATAAAAAGCTAGCACGAAATCGGATGGTCTTACTGATATTATTTTAAATAATATAAATAGAGTTTAAGTAAATGGCGCAAACAATCTTAATTTTGGCAGCAAATCCTAAAGGCACTCCACAGGTACGTTTAGATGAGGAAGTGCGAGATATTGGAGAAGGATTACAGCGAGCAAAGCACCGTGAAGAGTTTATCTTAGAACAAAAGTGGGCAGTGCGACCGAGGGACATCCAGCGGGCTATGCTGGATATCAATCCTTCTATTGTTCATTTTTCTGGACATGGAACAGAGGGTGAAGGTTTAGTATTTGAAGATGAAACAGGTTCGTCAAAACTAGTTGATGGAGAAGCCTTAGCGGGACTTTTTGAACTATTCGAGGAGCAACTTAAGTGTGTTGTTCTTAACGGCTGTTATTCCGAAGTGCAAGCAGAAGCGATCGCACAACACGTTAATTATGTAATTGGCATGAAAAAGGCGATCGGTGATAAAGCAGCAATTGAATTTGCTGTCGGTTTTTACGATGCTTTAGGTTCTGGGAAACCCGTGGAATTTGCTTACAAATTTGGTTGTGCTGCAATTCGGTTAGCAGGTATTCCAGAGCAATTAACACCTGTTCTGAAGAGAAAGCCAAATCCAGCCTTCTCTAAAATAGAGCAGGCATTGGAGAAAAAAGACTGGAAAGAAGCCGATCAAGAAACTAAGAATTTGATACTCGATTTAGCCAAGCCCTCCGACAAAAACAATTTAAAAAACGAAGATATCGAAAACATATCCTGTACAGACATAAAGCATATCAACCACCTTTGGGAAAAATTCAGCAATAACAAATTTGGCTTTAGAATCCAGCAGTCAATATGGGAAAAGAGCCGTAAGGATTACAATACTTTTGCTAAACAAGTCGGCTGGCCGAACGATTATGATCATTTGAAATTCGATTCCACTACAATAGATAAACCTGATGGACATCTCCCTGCGGCATATACTATTGATTTACCGGGTGAAGGGTTCCCACAGGATAAGTGGTTTTCTCTCGTCAAGGATTGTCAGTGGTAGCGTGGGTTACGACGTTCCTTCTAGCGAATTAAATATTTTTTATTGAAAGTTCCTTATGATGCAATACAGTTCAGTTAAGCCCAAAAAATTAAATTGTGTAGGTTGGGTTGAGGAACGAAACCCAACGTTCTCAAACCTTTGTTGGGTTTCACTCCGTTCAACCCAACCGACAATTATTCTTAACTGAACGGTATTGCCTTATGATGATTTTTTTATAGTCACCTCAAATATCTTTTGAGAGCGATAAAAATTATTAAATTTCAATATTTCTTTGTTTCCAGTAATTCGGTTTTCGCTTACTATGCGCGATTGCAATAACCCAAATCACTTCTTCAAGCTCCGTATAAAAAATCAGATAGGGAAAACGTTGCATAGTATAACGACGTATTCCTTCAATCTTATGTGGGGTTCCTAAATTGGGATTTTGCTGAATTTTAAGAATAACTTTTTCCACTTCAGAGAGTAAATCTAGTCCCAAGCCTACTTTTTGAGCTTCATAATAAGCTATTGCAGCATCAAGCTCCTTTCGAGCTTCGGTGTGGATAACAATAAACTTCACGAATACTTTTCTCGTAACTCAGAAAAAACTTGAGATGATAATTCTCCAATGGCTGTTTTGCGATTAATATCCTCCAACCGTTGGGTTAATTCCGTATCCCAAGCAATTTCTAGATTATCATCTATACCCTCATCTAGAGAATGAATTAAAAAGTAGGCAATTTCAGCACGTTCTTTTCCAGAAAGCTGAGAAAGTTCAAGTTTAAGTTTTTCTCCAGTTTCACTCATACTTTGGAGTCTCCGCAACAATTCTAATTGTAGCCTCAGTTATGTGATTGTAACTGCTTTACAGTAAAATTGCGATCGCAATACTTAGCTTGTTGGGAAGTGCGATCGCTGTGATAATTACCTTATTAATAATCTATAACATTGGAGATGGTATTTTTTCTAAGGGATAGCTACTTATACCAGCCCAAATTCTTGAATTGCTGGATAAAAGTTCTGATTTTCATGACTGGGACGACTAAGTTTTATTAATGCAAAACGCTGTAATGGTGTCAGTTTTTTCCATTGTTCAACTGTAATATTAACGCCACATTCTACCGCTTTTGTTTGTGTAATATCGGGAATTTCTTTCTCATTCATCCAAGCAGGATTGTCTTCTACAGCAAGTTCGCTTGCAGCAGTTCCTGTCTTTTCAATAATCAAGTTTTGTAAATATTCTCGATAATTTTGACATTCTTCTGCGCTTATGCAGGGCATTTCAACTAAAGTTTGTCTTTCTTGTTCTGTAAATTGATGCCAGTGAGATAATTTCAGCTTGACTCCGCAGTTGTCAAGTTTGAAACGTACCTGCATGGGGATGCAGCGCAAACTATCGACAAAATCAGCCTCGAATTTAAAAAAGTCGCTCATTGGATATTAAAAATTGAGTATTCGATCTTATTTTCTCTTTTTATTATCCGAAAACTTTGTAAATCTAGTATTCCAGATATTTAGATCCCAACCCCGTAAAAAAGGTCGGCTGTTGACAACCTATATTTTCTCAAAAATTCTGTAACTCTCGTTACTTTTTATTAAAATAAACGGTTACATTCACTACATTTTATCTAAAATGAAATTGCGGAATAATTTATGAAGAGATTTTTGAGATGAATGTTAAACATTTGGACGGTCATATAGAAAATAATGCCGATTTTAGTCAGCATCAAAATAATCTTCGCATGATTCTTCTAGTTGTATTCGGTTCGTTTGTTTTAGGTGCAATTCCGATTACTTATGGTTTGAGGTTGACACCGGCATCAAGTCAGAATACGGTAACGGTTCCTGGTGAAGCAACTCTTTGGAAATCTGTCGGGGAAAGGTAACTGGTACCAACTGGACCGCACAAGCTTTCAATTCTGGCTCTAAGGAAATGGGACAAGCTGCGGAATGAGTCAAGTTGTTCGCTTCGGCATCGTCAGCCCACAAAGCACCCCAGTGCATGGGAACAAACACGGTTTTAGGAGCGATCGCCTTAGTTACTTTCGCTGGAAATTTAGCTGTTCCGCGACGGGATTTTATTTCTATCCAATCTCCGTCTGTAATTTCTAATTTGGCTGCATCGCGGGGATGAATTTCGATGAAGGGGTGGGGATGCATTTTGACGATTTTCTCAATTCTTCCCGTGCGGGTTTGGGTGTGCCAGTGACCGTATAATCTCCCAATTGTAAGAACGAAGGGATACTCTTCAGACGGTGGTTCTGCTAAACCGCGAGAATGATAAGCCGCAAATTTTGCTCTACCATCTGGGGTCTGAAAGCGTAAATCGGTGTAAAGCCGCTTGCCTTGAAGTGGTTCTTTTTCAGTAAACCCTTTTAATAAAGATGACCAGAAACCAGAATCATTTTCCTCGATTTCTATCTCTGCTTTTTGGGTATCGTACCACTGCATTGGGCCAATATTTGCCAAATTTTCGTGACTAATTTCTCCCATATCGCAAGGGCGATCGCGAGTTAACTGCACGAATTCGCGGTGAACTGCGGCTGCATTGGTAAAAGCAAATTGTTCGTGAAAACCAAGACGACGACCGACTTCGGCAAAGATTTCCCAATCGGCTTTAGCAACACCCGGGGGTTCTCGAAACTGCGGACACAAGGTCACAACTCGTTCTGAATTAGTCATGGTTCCAGTTTTTTCGCTCCATTGGGCTGCGGGTAATAAAATGTGAGCGTAAGCAGAAGTTTCGGTGGGATAATAAGCGTCTTGATAAATCGTTAAGGGAGATTTGAGTAAAGCGGCTTTGGTTCGCTGCAAATCTGGCATACTTACGGCTGGGTTAGTGGCTGCAATCCATAATAAATCGACTTCACCCGTTTCCAAGCCAGTAATCATACTCCATGCATCGCGACCGGGTTCTTGAGAAATCTGTCCTGGATGCAAACCCCAAACTTGCTCTACCTCGGCTCGATGTTGGGCATTCTTCACCGAGCGATATCCGGGGAGAATATGCGATAAACCTCCAGCTTCTCTACCACCCATTGCATTGGGTTGTCCGGTTAATGAAAATGGTCCCGCACCAGGTTTGCAAATATTTCCCGTCATCAAATGCAGATTAATCAAGGTACGAACTTTAGCGGTACCCTCGGAAGATTGATTTATCCCCATTGACCATAAAGACAACACTTTTTTAGATTCAGCCCAGTAACGTGCTGCTTGTTCTAGCTCATCTGTACCAATACCGCATTTTTGCGAAACTACTTCCGGTGGATAATCTTGGATAATTTGAACGTAATCAGGAAATCCTTGAGTACATTCATCAATAAATAAGCTATCAAAAGCACCCCAACGCATTAATAAATGAGCAATACCGTTGAATAAATCAATATCTGTCCCTGGGTTAATTGCCAAATGTAAATCTGCAACTTCTGCCGTTTGCGTCCTGCGGGGGTCCACAACAATCATTTTGACGTTGCGATTTTTTTTGTGATGCTTTCGCAAACGGTTAAAAATAATCGGGTGACATTCTGCGGTGTTGGTACCAATCAAAAAAGCGCAATCGGTTAATTCTAAATCTTCATAACAACAAGGTGGTCCGTCAGCACCGAAGCTTTGCGTATAGCCAGCAACGGCTGAAGACATACATAATCGCGAATTTGCATCAAAATTATTAGTTCCCAAACAGCCTTTAATTAATTTTTGAGCAATATAATAGTCTTCAGTTTGAAACTGACCGGAACCGTACATACAAATAGCATCCGCACCGCGATTTTGGCGAATTATTTGAATCCGTTCCACAATTTTATTAAAAGCTTCATCCCAACTTACCTCTAGGAAAGATTCTGACAGAGAATCTCGCATCATTGGATATTTCAAACGATTTTGGTCGAGAGATTCAGTAACAGTAGCTCCCTTAACACAAACCATACCTTTGGATGAAGGATGACTTTTATCACCGACTACCTTCCAAATCGGATTACCTTGACTATCTCGATGAGTTGCACGTCCTGATGCTGCGGGAGGAAAAACCTCTAAACCGCACCCAACACCACAATAAGGACAAAGAGTTTTAACAGATTCGGACATATTTTATTTTAGGTGATTAAATATTTAAAAGAATTTAAAAGATTCTCTACTCAATAATTTTCTCAAAAGATTTCTAATAAAAAAATTAATCAAACCAGACATTCAGCAAAAGTGATAAATCATTGATTACAAACAAAAATTTATTTTAAGTTCTTTTCTCTTTAAAATAATTTAACTATAGCTTTTTCTCCGCGTACCTTTGCGTTAAAAAAACATCCAATACTCAATCCTTCCCCTCTCATCAATCAAACTCAAAAAAAGGAACCGATAAATAATACTTCATACATCGATTCCTCAATAAAACAAAAACTTAAATTCTATGAACGAATTCCTTTAGATTCCATTACCAATTCCGAATACTCCTCCTCACCTTCATGATGTTCCGCAAAAGAACCTTCGGGTTCTTTCAAAAAGAACCAGCATAAGAAAGCAACAATCAAAGCCACAATACCCATCGTCTGGAAAAACACTGTATTCGACTGAGCAATAACTGCTGGGGTCTGCTCTCCACCACCACTCAACCATTCTGGTAGCAAACTAAATATAGTCAAATAAGCAACCGCACCAACGTTTCCATAAGCTCCAACGTTACCAGCAATTTGTCCTGTTACCCGACGCTTCACCAAAGGAACGATCGCAAATGTTGAACCCTCTCCAGCTTGTACGAAAAACGAACAAGCCATAGTCAGCACAATAGCTAAAGGTAGCCACCAGCCACTACCAACCGAACCCATCATCATGTAGCCTATACCCATACCAGCAGTGAGCACTGCCATAGTTATTCTACGACTACCTAGTTTATCGGAAATTAAACCACCACCAGGACGAGACATCAGGTTCATAAAAGCGTAGCTAGAAGCAATCATCCCTGCTGCTGCTGGGTTTAAAGTAAATGTTCCTTCAAAAAATGCCGGAAGCATCGAAACTACAGCTAATTCTGAACCGAAGTTCACTACATAAGTAAGTTCTAGAATCGCTACTTGAGAAAAATTGTAACGGTCTTTCGCTGGATATTTTTTCTGACCCGAAAGCAAGTCTTTATTTACAACCCAACAGTTGTAAGCCTGGAATAAATATAAACCTGCTAATCCAGCCAAAACTAGCAAGAGAGTTTCATCACCATACAACTTAGCTTTTTTCAAGCGCCAAGCTAGAACCATCAAAATACCCGTTAGGGGTAAATTCATTAACATTAAAAACCAGAAATCGCGGACGCTGGTTACTTCTAAACCTCTAGCATTCTTGGGCTTTTGATAAACTTTTCCAGGAGGATGATCTTGTACGTTGAAGAAATACACAATTCCATAAAGGGCTGCAACGATACCGCTTCCAGCAACACATAACCGCCAATTCAACGCACCACCTGCTCCAAACGCTAAGAATGCACCGATTGTAGGTAAAGTAAAAGCCGCAGCAGCCGAACCAAAGTTACCCCAACCTCCATAGATTCCCTCAGCTAAACCAATCTCTTTGGGAGGAAACCATTCTGCAACCATGCGGATACCAATTACAAACCCCGCACCGACGATACTCAATGCCAAACGGCTAATTACTAGCTGTGTAAAGTTTTGAGCGCTGGCAAAAGCAATACAGGGAATCGCTGCATAAATCAGCAATAACGAATAAGTAATTCTCGGACCGAATCTATCTAATAGCATCCCGATGATGATTCGGGCTGGAACAGTCAAAGCAACGTTACAAATTGCCAGAGTTCTAATCTGACCAACTTCTAAACCAAAGTCTGCTTGTACCTGCGTTGCTAGGGGAGCGAGGTTAAACCAAACAAAGAACGATAAAAAGAAGGCAAACCAAGTCATATGCAGGATTTTGTACCTGCCGCGAAAAGATAACAATTCTGAGAGCATCGATTAACCTCACGTATAGTTCGTAGTAGAAATTACTTTCAAGTTTTGCCTATTCTGAAAATAGGAATTTGATTAATTATGTTTGTTACGGCTGAAATATTCAGTACTAATTGGTACCGTTAAACTAAGCGTAATTACTAGTAAAGCATATGCGTTTAATGCTTGGAAAACTAGTTTTGCTTGGGCTTTGCACCAAAATCTTCTATCAATATACGCCTTAAGACGGAGTTAATCTCGTCACAAGGAATACCTTTCTGTACGCAAGTGCCTAATTGGGCATCTTTACCTACCTTGCCACCCATGTACAAGTCCACCCCTTCAACCGTCTTGCCATCTTGACGAACTTTGGTTCCCATCAGTCCGATATCGGCTACCTGGGGTTGTCCGCAGGAGTTAGGACAGCCTGTCCAATGGATTCTTACAGATTTGGGCATATCCAATTCTGCATCAAGCTGTTTAGCTAAAGCCAAGGCTCGATTTTTGGTTTCTACCAGCGCAAAGTTACAATATTGAGAACCCGTACAGGATACCAGCGCTCTTTCTAAGGGTTCGGGTTTAATCGCAAATTTTTGCAGCAAAGGTTCGGTAAGAAAATCTTCTAAATTATCGTCAAGAATATTGGGAATAATTACGTTTTGCTCGACAGTTAAACGAACTTCACAGCTACCGTAAACTTCGGCTAACCGGGCTAAGTCGAACATATCTTGAGCGTAAAGTCGTCCTACGGGAACGTGCAAACCAACGTAGTTTAAACCGGGTTGCTTTTGCTGATGAACGCCGATGCAGTCGCGTTTTTCCCAGTCGATTTCGTCTTTCTCGGCTGCGATCGCTAAAGTACTTCCAAATTCTTGTTCCACAATTGAACGGAATTTATCGATTCCTAATTCATCAATTAACCACATTAAGCGCGATTTTTGACGATTTGCGCGGGAACCGTTATCTCGGAAAACAGATAAAATCGCCCGACATAAATCCACAACATCGTTATTAGGAGGAACCCAAGCATTTAAAGGTATTGCACCATCACAACGTTTGGCTGAGAAAAAGCCACCAACTAAAACGTTGAATCCTAATTCTCCATTTTTATAAGCTGGAACAAAGGCTATATCGTTGATTTCAGCATGAACTGAATTATCCCGTCCACCTTCGATCGCAATATTGAATTTACGAGGAAGATTGGTAAATGCATAATTACCTTCACCATTGTTAGTAATCATGTCCTGAACTTTCTGCACCAATTCACGGGTATCAATTAGTTCCGAGGCATCAATTCCCGCAACTGGCGAACCAGTTATATTACGAACATTATCCATCCCCGACTGCATAGAAGTCATTCCTACTGCATCCAAACGACGAAAAATATCCGGTATATCTTCGAGACGAACTCCCCGCAACTGAATATTTTGGCGAGTTGTAATATCAGCACAACCATCTGCACCGTAACGTTGGATTATTTGTGCAAGTACGCGCAACTGGTTGCTAGATAAAATCCCGCTAGGAGTTCGCATCCGCAACATGAATTTACCTGGTGTCACGGGACGATAGAAAACTCCTACCCATTTAAGACGATGTTCCAAATCGGATTTTTCCATCGCTTCCCAACCAATTTGGGCAAAATTTTCTAATTCATCTTTAATGGCTAGACCATCTTTTTCCGCTTTAATTTTTTCAAATTTATTAAGAGTGGTAGCTTTATCGGATTGAGTCGTAGACATGGCTATCTCAGGTTAAGAATCCAAGGTTGTGTAGTATAAAACTATTGCAAACATTATATTAATCGGACAATTTAATAAGTATTTTTAACCCCAACATTCTCAATTCGGTTGTTTCAAAGTTTACTTTAGTTAAGTAATCATTAAATCGATAAATGTCTTGATTCTTTTGTATCGCTTGTAACTTTTTTAGATGTTTTTTGATACTTTGATGCAATAATTGAATATTTATTATCCGGTTTTGGTATTTGGTAATCGAGCGACAATATTGCGGTTTTCAGTTGGGTGCAATACACGCTCAACCTCACCCCCTTCTTTATTAAGGAGAGGGGTGGAAGGAGAGGGGTGAGGTTCAATATGTACTCAACTCAACCGTAATTCGCTATATTGCATCGTCCATTGGTAGCTCTTAAAGAATGAAATTCATGACAAGCTAGAGAAAAGCTTAATTTTTTAGTATGCAAATGTTAGAAACACTCGACGCGATCGCAAGTGCTGTTACACAAGCAGACTGGATACTTGTCAACCAGCAGCTACAGCAGTTATTAGACAAGAAGGATGCTACGCAAGCTGACGACAACGAACTAGAGCAAGCAGTTGCGATCGCGATGCAGGTAATGAGGGTGGGAGATTTTCAAACCCGATGGGATGTAGCGAAGATTTTTCCTAAAATAGGCGAAAAATCAATTGTTCCGTTACTCGAAATACTCGAAGATGAATTGGCAGATTTTGAAATTCGCTGGTTTGCACTCCGCATTTTGGGAGAATTTAACCAACCTGAGATAATTATGTCCTTGGTTAAATTGCTTGAGCAGACACAAGAAGAAGATTTGGCTATGATGTCAGCGCAAATCTTAGCAAAAATTGGTAAACCTGCGATTACGGCATTAATTGAATTAGTCAAACCCGATAAATCCCGATTATTAGCAGTAAAAGCCCTGGCTCAAATTCGGCATTCGGAAGTCATCGAACCTTTACTTTTAGTGGTGAATGATTCTATACCAGAAGTAAGATTTACTGCAATTGAAGCCCTCAGTAGTTTTCACCAAAAAAGTTTGATTCCTGTATTTATTAAAGCTTTGAAAGATCCCGAAGCAAAAGTTCGTAAAGAAGCCATAATTGCTTTAAAAATGCGTGCTTACCTTAAACAAGAATTTGATTTAGTTAATCATCTTCAACCTTTGCTTTACGACATGAATTCAGAAGTGTGTCAGCAAGCAATATTAGCGTTAGGATGCATGAAAGACGATGTAGCGATGATGGCGCTATTTAAGATCTTAAATTTCCACAATACTGCTTTATTTCTGAAACAAGAAGCGATACGAGCCTTAAATTGGAGCGGAAGTCTTCTAGCCTTGGATTATTTAAAAAAAGGACTTGAATCAAGTGATATTACGGTAAGTGAAGAAATTATTGCTGTATTAGGAAGACCAGAATCAGCGGAATTGAACTCTTACGCTACATCCATTCTAATTAACTTTCTCCATAGCCAACGAGAAATCACCCATAAATCGCAAATCAAGCTGGCGATCGCCACATCTTTAGGTGAATTGGGAGATTTACGCGCTCTACCTTATCTAGAAAAACTTGCCTTGGATGATGATTCTAGGGTCAAATTATACGCAAAAGCTGCGATTAAATCAGTGAACAGTGAACAGTAAGCAGCGAGCAGTTTTTCTCGTTACAAGACTCTGCCTTATAAAGCTTATTCGGAAGCAGAGTCTTCTTCAATTATCTGGAGGTACCTCAGACTTAGATTTCATCGCAGTACGGCTAGGAAGCAGTTAAAAAAGCTATTTTTTATAGTGTTAATTACTACATTCAATCTATAGATAAAAACACCATTTCTATAACTTTTGATAGAACATATTTTTAAATTTAATCAATTCAAATAGTAATAAATTCACAAATAGATATTAGAATATAAAGTTCGTCCAGGCGTGTAATTCCTCCCATGACCGCTACATCTCAACCTCCGTTTTCTCGCGAAGAAATAGCCAAAGAAGGCATAAAACCCGAAGAATACCAAGAAATCGTCAAAAGATTAGGTCGTCATCCTAATAAAGCCGAATTAGGAATGTTTGGCGTAATGTGGTCGGAACATTGCTGTTATAAGAATTCTCGACCTTTATTAAAACAGTTTCCTACTACTGGAGAGCGTATCCTCGTCGGTCCAGGTGAAAATGCCGGGGTTGTAGACTTGGGTGATGGTTTCCAACTGGCTTTTAAAATCGAATCCCACAATCATCCTTCAGCCGTGGAACCATTTCAAGGTGCTGCAACGGGAGTTGGTGGTATTCTCAGAGATATTTTTACAATGGGTGCGCGTCCGATCGCGGTATTGAATTCACTGCGTTTCGGTAATTTAGAAGATGCCAAAACCCAAAGATTATTTAGTGGTGTGGTATCGGGAATCGCTCATTATGGTAATTGTGTGGGCGTTCCGACGGTAGGTGGTGAAGTTTACTTTGACCCCGCTTACTCTGGCAATCCTCTGGTAAACGTGATGGCTCTGGGTTTGATGGAAACGTCAGAAATTGTTAAATCCGGGGCATCAGGTATCGGCAATCCAGTGCTGTATGTTGGTTCTACTACCGGACGCGACGGTATGGGAGGCGCAAGTTTTGCCAGCGCGGAATTAACCTCGGAATCGATTGATAACCGTCCAGCGGTACAGGTTGGCGATCCTTTTTTAGAAAAATCATTAATCGAAGCTTGTTTGGAAGCCTTTAAAACGGGTGCGGTAGTAGCAGCGCAAGATATGGGGGCTGCGGGTATTACCTGTTCCACTTCCGAAATGGCTGCAAAGGGTGGTGTCGGAGTGGAATTCGATTTAGATAAAATTCCCCACCGCGAAACCGGAATGATTCCCTACGAATATCTGCTCAGCGAATCTCAAGAGAGAATGTTGTTTGTTGCACAGATTGGTAGAGAACAAGAGTTAATTGATATTTTTGTGCGTTGGGGACTGAATGCAGTAGTCGCAGGAAAAGTTATAGAAGAACCGATCGTGCGGATTCTTTACCAAGGGGAAATTGCAGCCGAAATACCCGCTACAGCTTTAGCAGAAAATACGCCGATTTACAACCGAGAATTATTAGCCGAACCTCCAGAATATGCTCGCAAAGCTTGGGAATGGACAGCCGATAATTTACCCAATTGCACTTATGAAGGAATTGAAATTGAAGGAAAACAGCAAACCTGGAACGATATTCTGTTAACTTTACTCGATACTCCTACCATCGCTTCAAAACATTGGGTTTATCGTCAATACGACCATCAGGTGCAGAATAACACCGTTATGTTACCCGGTGGTGCGGATGCGGCGATTATTCGGTTACGTCCGGTTGAAGAGAGGGGGAGAGGGGGAGATGGGGATGGGGAGATGGGGGGACAAGGGGATGGGGAGATGGGGAGAGAAGTAACCCAAAATCCAAAATCCATTCACGAAGTGTGTCCGAAGGACATAATCCAAAATCCAAAATCGGCTGTTGCTGCAACGGTTGATTGCAATTCTCGCTACGTTTATCTTGACCCTTATGAAGGTGCGAAAGCGGTGGTCGCGGAAGCTGCACGCAATCTTAGCTGTGTGGGTGCGGAACCTTTAGCTGTGACGGATAACTTGAATTTTGGCAGCCCGGAAAACCCGATTGGTTATTGGCAGTTATCAGAAGCTTGTCGGGGATTAGCGGAAGGTTGTCAAGAATTATCGACTCCGGTAACTGGAGGAAATGTCTCTCTTTACAACGAAACTTTTGATTCTCAAGGTAATCCCAAACCAATTTATCCGACTCCCGTTGTCGGGATGGTGGGTTTGATTCCCGATTTAGATAAAATCTGCTCTCAAGCTTGGCGATCGCCAGACGATATAATTTATCTTCTCGGTTTACCAATTCAATCAAGAACCGATCTAGGTGGATCTGAGTATTTAGCTACCATCCATCATACTGTTGCGGGAAAACCTCCAAGAGTGGATTTTGAATTGGAACGTCGCGTACAGCAGGCTTGTAGAGAGGGAATTCGCCAAGGTTGGGTGCGATCGGCTCATGATTGCGCTGAGGGTGGAATTACTGTTGCTCTTGCTGAATGCTGTATTAAAAGTAGACTTGGTGCCGAGATTAGTTTAGATCTGCCAGCTAGCACTCAAAGATGGGATGAAGTGCTTTTTGGTGAAGGAGGAGCAAGAATTATTGTTTCAGTTGCGTTAGCACAACAAGAAATTTGGGAATCCTACTTACAAGAACAATTAAATGACAACTGGCAAAAAATTGGCAAGGTCGGAAATTACCAAACAGGTTTGGGGGTCTTAACCACTGATAACAAAACTTTAATAAACGTTACGATAGAAAATATAAGTCATAACTATCATCAAGCAATTACTAGGCGTTTAGCCGTCCACCAACAATAAAACATTCAACTGACAATTAAATAACTGGCAACTTACTAATAGTATCGCTGAGCATAATTACTGTACTGTGGTAAATGGATGGTTAAGAATTTATTAAATTTTATATAACTCTTTATTCTATCCAATTTCACAATCCCAGTGGCTTGACATCATCATCAGGAGCATAGGTAGCATGATTTCCCCAAATTCCAAAGCCGTCACTTCGGATCAAAACGCCCAAATTAATTTAATTAATCAAGAAGAACGTCCTGACAAGCAAGAAGAAGCTTGTGGCGTTTTTGGCGTTTTTGCACCCAAAGAAGACGTTGCGAGACTGACTTATTTTGGATTGTACGCCCTCCAACATCGAGGTCAAGAATCCGCTGGGATTGCGACTTTTGAAGGTAAGCAGGTACACCTGCATAAAGAGATGGGTTTAGTGTCCCAAGTCTTCAACGAATCTATCCTCGATGACTTACCAGGTAGTATCGCTGTCGGCCATACCCGTTATTCCACAACAGGTTCGAGCCATGTAGCTAATGCTCAACCTGCTGTTGTCCAAACCCGATTAGGAGAAATAGCTTTAGCACACAATGGCAATTTAGTCAATACTAAGCAGTTGCGTGACGAATTGCTAGAAAAAAGCTGTAACCTGACTACTACAACCGACTCAGAAATGATTGCTTTGGCGATCGCCGAAGAATTAAACGACGGTTCGCGGTTGTTGGAAGCTGCGATTCGGGCTTTTCATCGTTGCCGAGGAGCCTTTAGTTTAGTAATCGGTTCCAGTGAAGGTGTAATGGGAGTGCGCGATCCGAACGGTATTCGTCCCCTGGTAATTGGAACTTTGAAGGGTAGTCCAACACGTTACGTTTTGGCATCCGAAACCTGTGCTTTGGATATTATTGGCGCGAAATACCTGCGAGACGTAGAACCAGGAGAGTTGGTTTGGATTACCGAATCAGGGTTAGAGTCTTTTCAGTGGAGTCAGAAACAAGAAAGAAAGCTATGTATATTTGAAATGTTCTACTTTGCTCGTCCTGATAGCATTATGAACGAGGAAAGTTTGTATAGCTACCGGATGAGATTAGGGCGACGATTAGCACAAGAATCCTTTGCTGATGCGGATATTGTTTTTGGAGTCCCCGATTCTGGAATACCTGCTGCCATTGGGTTTTCGGAAGTTTCCGGCATACCATACGTAGAAGGATTGATTAAAAATCGCTACGTTGGACGAACTTTCATTCAGCCTACCCAAGCAATGCGTGAATCGGGTATAAGAATGAAACTAAATCCTCTCAAAGACGTATTAGCCGGGAAAAGAGTGATAATCATTGATGATTCAATCGTGCGGGGTACTACTAGTCGCAAATTAGTAAAATCCTTGTACGAAGCGGGAGCAACAGAAGTACATATGCGAATTTCTTCTCCTCCTGTTACCCATCCTTGCTTTTATGGTATTGATACCGATAGCCAAGATCAGCTAATTGCTGCAACTAAATCAGTACAGGAAATTGCTAAACATTTAGAAGTAGATAGTTTGGCATATCTTAGCTGGAAGGGAATGCTAGAAGAAACTAAACAAGATACTAATAGTTTTTGTTCGGCTTGTTTTACTGGAGATTATCCCGTACCAGTACCCGAACAACTCAAACGTTCTAAATTAATGTTGGAAGAAGCGATAGTTTAGTAATTTTCGATTAAATTGGGTTTGTTTTTCAGAACACTATAAATCATTGATGTAGAGACTTCGCAATTGCGGAGTCTTTTTAATTATCCTAAATGATTTGTAAGAAATTTATAAATATGGCGGTTAAAACCGCTACTACACAAGCAAAGTCCACCTGCGTGGACTTAATAAAACAACCCGCGCAGGCGGGTTTTGCCTGTGTAGCCGCGACTTCTAGTCGCCAGGTATGAATAAAATTTTACTTCTCATTTTAATATTACATATATATGTTTTCTCACGTTTAAAATTCGGATTGCTATATATAGGATTCTAAGTACTTAGGCAAAATTAATTGTATATTTGTCATTGCGAGTGGAACGGAGTGAAACGAAGCAACCGCAACACTCTGAGATTGCTGAGTCCCAAGGGGACACGCTGCGCGAACGCTGTCGCTCGCAATGACATAAATAATGAAGGCATACCCACTTATACTCCCAACTGCATAAGTTGATTTAACTTACACCCATAAATAAATAAGAGAGTAAACATAAAACCTCAAAAGTGTTGTGCAGGAGAGGGGATAAAGGATAATTCCTTACCCCTAATCCTTTCCTTACTTTGGAAAGGTTCTATATTTTATTTTGCGAAATCATACTGTTATTAACTGTATCTTCATAAAGCTAGCTTCATAAATACTTCATAAATCAACAGCGCAGTGAAAAAAATATTAATTTTAGCAGCCAACCCCACGGATACTTCTAAGCTGCGTCTAGATGAAGAGGTGCGGGAAATCGAAAACGCTCATAGACAAGCCACAAATCGAGCAGAAATTGAAATTATTAGCAAGTGGGCTGTACGTGTGGATGATTTGCGTCGGGAATTATTACATCATAAGCCAAACATTGTTCACTTTTGCGGACATGGTACTGGGGATGATGGTTTGCTGCTGGAGAATCAATTCGGACAAAAGCAGTTTGTAAGCAGTGAGTCTTTGGCAAATTTATTTAAGTTATTTAAAAATGATGTTGAATGTGTGGTGATGAATGCTTGTTATAGCGAAGTACAAGCTGAAGCAATTCACGAGTATATTAATTGTGTAATTGGAATGAATTATAAAATTGGGGATAAAGCTGCAATTGAGTTTGCCACTGGTTTTTATGATGCTTTAACTAATGGTAGAAATTATCAAGATAGTTTTGAATTTGGTAAAAATGCGCTTGATTTAGAAAGCATTCCCGAATCGGGAATACCACAAATTAAAATTAGAGATAATACTAAAAGTTTACTTGACGCAGATGCAATATATAGTAAATCGAATGAGGAAAATAAAATGACTGGTGAACGCAATATTAATATTGGTAGCGGTAACTATAACGAACGTATTGAAGGTGATTATATTCAAGGTAATTATTACAATTCACCGCAAAAACAAAACCTTGCCGAAGCAGCAGCAGAAATTCAAGAATTACTCAAACAATTAGATAAATCCTACGATACGAATTCTTACTCTGGCAAAATTCAAGTAGCAGATGAAACTATAAAAACTCTTGAAAAGAATCCAGAATTAAAAGCGCGGATAATTAGTGCATTAAAAGTCGGTGGGGTTAAAGCTTTTGAACAATTTCTCAGTCATCCCGCAGCGAGTTTTGTAATTGGTGCTTTGGAAGATTGGCAGAATAATAATTAAATTGTCAGAAAATCCATGTGCGTCATTGCGAGGAGGAACGACGACGCAATCCCAGTAACTTGTTAGTAGTCGAGATATTGGGATTGCTTCGTTCCTTTCCCTCTCTAGGGAACACTCCGTGAATCTGCGCTTACGCACACGCAATGACGGTTTCATAATTACTCGTTGATGTTGAAGTTGTTGGAATTGCTTCGTTCCTCGCAATGACGGTTTCATAATTACTCGTTGATGTTGAAGATATTGGGATTGCTTCGTTCCTTTCCCTCTCTAGGGAACACTCCGTGAATCTGCGCTTACGCACACGCAATGACAGTTTTATATTAACTTGTTTGTATGTGTAAATTATCTAGTTTCACCCATTAAAAAAACAATGAATAATAATGAAGAAAATCAAAAGCGCAATATAAAGATAGCCGGTGGTAATTATAACGAGCGTATTGAAGGTGATTATATTCAGGGAGATTATTACGCTCCAACTCCAAAAGAACCTTTTAAACCCATCAAATATATCCCGAAATTTGGCAGTGATAACTTTGTCGGAAGAGAAAACGAACTTGCCAAAGTTCACAATAAATTTTCGGAAACAAACAATAAAGTCGCCATTTCTTCTGTATCTGGTATGGGTGGTGTTGGGAAAACAGAATTAGCTACGCAGTACGCACGAAAACACGAAAATGATTATCCCGGTGGGATTTGTTGGTTAAATGTAAGAGGTACAAATTTAGCTGCGGAAATTATTCAATTTGTCCAACAAATGGGTTTGCAAGTTCCCCAAAAAGATTTCCAAGAAAATCCGCTGACTCTGGAACAACAAATAGCTTGGTGTTGGCAAAATTGGCAACCACCAGAAGGTTTTGTGTTGGTAATATTAGATGATGTGACTGATTTAGAAGATATTTCTGAGTTACTACCATCTTTTCAGCGCTTCCGGGTTTTGATGACAACCAGATTGCGAGATATCGATACGAATGTTGAGGAAATATCCCTTGATGTATTGTCAGCACAAGAAGCTTTAGAATTATTCAAAAAAATAATTGGTGAAAAGAAAGTAAATAAAGATTTAGAAACAGCCCAAAAATTATGTAAATGGTTGGGATATTTACCTTTAGGGATAGAATTAGTCGGACGATATTTAGTTAAAAAACCTCCCCATTTTACTTTAAAGAAAATGCTGGAGCAGTTGCAACAACAACGACTGCATCAAGATGCAATGAATCCCCAACAGAAAGGATTAAGTACAGCCCAATTAGGAGTTTTAGACGCATTTGAATTAAGTTGGAAAGAACTCAATCCTACAACACAGGAGTTTGCTGCATTATTAAGTCTATTTGCAGCAGATATTTTTGAGTGGGAGTGGGTTGAAACTACAGTTAAATATCTAAAAAATATAAATCCAAATAAAATAAATTTTCAATGGGTTTTTAATTTTTTTAAGCCTTTGTCTAAAAAAGTCACTGAGCAAATAAGTCTTGCTGACTCTGATATTAAAACAGAAATTGAACAACTTTACCAACGTCATTTGGTGCAGTCTTTAGAATGTGAAGATGCATCTTACTATCAAATTCATCCTTTAATTCGCGAATTTTTACAAGATAAATTACAAGCATCTCCACAAATAAAGGAGTTAAAACAAGCATTTGCTAGTACTTTTATTGAAATTGGTAAAACAATTCCCCAAACAACAACCCTTGAGGATATCAAATCAGTCAAAAATGCGATTCCCCATTTAACAGAAGTCGCAGAAAATCACCTTGATGCAGTTAGCGATGAAAATTTACCTTGGGCTTTTGCTGGTTTAGCTAGATTTTACCAAGGGCAAGGTTTATATACTTTAGCTGAACCTTGGTATGAGCAATGTCTATCAACAGTGCGATCGCGTTTGGGAGAAAATCATCCCGACACTGCACTAAGTTTGAACAATTTAGCTAATCTCTACCACAATCAAGGAAAGTACTCGGAAGCTGAACCTCTTTATATCCAAGCTTTGGAGTTAAGAAAACAGCTACAGGGAGTTAATCATCCCGACACTGCACTAAGTTTGAACAATTTAGCTACTCTCTACGACGATGAAGGAAAGTACGAAGAAGCAGAACCCCTTTATATTCAAGCTTTGGAGTTAAGAAAACAGCTACAGGGAGTTAATCATCCCGACACTGCACTCAGTTTGAACAATTTAGCTAATCTCTACCAATCCCAAGGAAAGTACGAAAAAGCTGAA
>NZ_JAYGHM010000020.1:0-108677 GCF_034931125.1 Rivularia sp. UHCC 0363
CCCCTGGTAAGCCTACAAGCACGCTGGGGGTTTTATTCTGTATAGATCGAACGCAAAGTTTTAACAAATCTATACCGATAATTAAATCTACTTAAGTACTTAAGTAAATTATTCGTAGATATACCCTAATGACTAACTCCCTTAACGAACTCAATACCAAAGCAAGGGTTTTTACTTAAGTAATACGACTTAAATTTTTAATTATTACTCAGTCGTTCTCAGAGTATAACCTCTATTAATCGATAAGTCGCAAAATCTATTTAAGTAGAGTATTCAATGTAACATACTTGCCTAAGATTTTACATTAACGCGATCGCCTTTCAAATTTATCCGATCAAACCGTATAAGCTTTAATACAGCTAAGTTGCAAATCTAGAGCTTTATCTAAGGGTTTTCCAAATTTTGCTTCCCTTACACATCATCAAGGTAGAAGGCAAATAATGTGTTTATTATCTTTAAAGATTTCCCTGTACTTACGTAATAGCAACTGATATTTAAGGTAAATCGCGCCCTAACGGTAAAAGTATTGATGAATTTTATAATTTATTGTGAACTTGCAGCCTAATTTAAATATCAAACCCCGTAACTTCCGGCTACCTTACTTGAAATTACCTGTCGATCTAAGAAGATGATTGGTTCCCTAGATTTCAATCCTACGATTATATGGTAAGATTTCGTCCTGTATTTAATGAATTTAAAATAGCTCAAATTTAGCTCAAATTTAAAATTATGGCTTTAGCAGTAATTAAGTTTTCAAGCGAAGACTGCGGTATTTGTCACAAAATGTCTTTTTATGACAAAAAAGTGGTTGAAGAACTTGGCTTAGAATTTATTGATGTCAAAATGCAGGATACTGCTACTTATCGAAAATATCGTAAAATTTTATTAACTCAATATCCTGATAAATCAGAAATGGGATGGCCTACCTATATTGTCTGTGATTCAACTGAAGAAGCCTTAATTTTAGGTGAAGTCAAAGGAGGACATCCCAAAGGAGAATTTAGAACTCGTCTGCAATCAGTTCTCGATCAAAACAACGATTAGGCTTTTAACTACTGACTTCAAAAGATTTAACCTCCAAGACCGGACCAATCATAGCAGTGGTCATCACATCTTCGCGTACAACTCCAGTGACCTCCGCTTTTGTTCCTGCTTGGAGTAAGCTTTTATCCGCTCCTCTCATGATTTCATAGGTTTTTCCATCTTCACCAATTAAAGCCCAAGCACCCATGCCAATATCGCGACGTTCAACGGTACCTTTTACTGTAATACTCATGTTTTTTGTTAATAGTTAGTGGTTAATATTGTGCAGCGAACAGTAAACATTCTTATTTTTGCTCACTGTTCGCTACTGTTCACTGTTCAAACTGGTTGTTCTTCGTTTTTCACTGCGAAACGAGCTAAGAAGAAGCAAAGCAGTGCATTAGTAACCAAAAATCCACGAGCTAAGATATCATTTCCCAGTCCCCAAACGGCAGGATCGGTTACAGAACTTACAGCTAAGCAAGCTGCAATACCCAAACTAGAACCGATCGCAAACCACTTCCATTGTTTATGTCCTAACAGTAATGCCATCAAAACTATCGGAACTAAAACGCTGGCAAATAATGGGTTAAAAGGATTGGTTCCCTGCAAAGTATTACCTAATTCGGAAATGGAACTACCTAAAAGACGGAAGGGCCATTGAGGAAGGTCAAAGATGTAAAATCCTTTGAGGAAGAATAATCCAGAACTACCTGCAACTAAACCGCTGGCTAAACTCCAACTCCAGGTAAAAGGAAAGTAAACTCGTAAAAACCAAGCTAATAAATAAGAACCGACTACCATTAAAATCTTGGGTAAAAGCGCTACCACACCCCCATCAATCCAGAAACCGGGGTTAAAATAGCCGCTATCACGCAACCAGCGGAAGAAGTCTTGGAAGCTGATTCTTCCTTGCGCTCCCAGGGTTACTGCTGCTTGAGCATTTAGCTGTCCAGCACCATAGTAATTTAAGCCGTCATCTTGAATCACTCGTGCTGATTCGGTAAGAGCTTTGAGAATTTCGTCAGGTTGTTCTACTCCAGTGGCTTTAATTAATGCAGCAACACCAGCAACGTGAGGTGCAGCCATACTTGTACCCTGCAACCCTAGAAAGACTTCTTCACCTTTGCTGTCCATATCAACGGTTGCTTGCAGAATTTTACCAGCATCGCTACCACCAGGAGCGGAAATATCTACACCCGCACCATAGTTAGAATAAGGTGCTTTTTCTCCGTCGGAACCTAATGCTGAAACTGCGAAAACGTTGGGATAACGTGCGGGATAGGAAGCCGAATTTTGGTTTTCGTTTCCAGCAGCTGCAATTATCACTACTCCTTTACTGTGAGCATAATTAATTGCATCTTTCATCAATTGGCTTTCACCACCACCACCCAAACTCATATTAATTACATCTGCCTTATTATCGGCAGCAAATTTAATCGCTTCGGCAATATCGGCTACCGTACCACCACCATAACTACTAAGTACCTTCAAAGGCATTAAGCTGGCTTCGTAAGCAATTCCGGCTACACCCCAACTATTGTTAGTCGCTTGGGCAATAGTACCGGCAACGTGGGTACCGTGTCCGTTGTCGTCTGAAGCGTTTTCTCTATCGTTGACAAAATCGTAGCCTTTGACAAACTTGGTTTCAACTAAATCGCGCACCTTAGTAATACCAGTGTCAATTACGGCTACAGTTACACCTTTACCTTTGGTTTTATCCCAAGCCCCTTCGATATGTATATTATGTAAGTTCCACTGTTTGCTGTAAAGCGGGTCGTTAACACCTTTGAGATTTGGCTTTACTTCTTCTTCTAAGATGTTATCGGACGGCAGTAAATATTCAGCCTCCCGTGCAATCTTATCTTCTTCGGGATTGCCCCGTTCTGGAATTTTATATATATAGTTAGGTTCGATAAATTCGGTGTCTCGCGCAAATTCTGATTTACGCAGTTCCTTGATTCGTTGTTTATCCCCTTTGATAATATAAACATTATCCTTTTGAGAAAATATATTATCTAATTGAGGATTCACATCGTACTTTTGAGCTATTGTTTGCAAATCTTGCTGTAATTTTTCAAATGGGATATCTTCCCGAAAATCTAGCACGATCGTCTCAAATTCACCGCGAGTTGCAAGTCCCTTAACGTTCATAAAAGTTAATAGGGCAAAACTCAACCCGATGACAAACAAGCAAAATAATATGAGTTTTTTCATTTGAATTTATTTGAATTTAAAATCAGCTCTGTGTCAGTTTGCTCACTACCATAGCTTAGACGGAACAATTTTTCCCTGAAGATAGAAGAATATCTACAAAGTCAGGACTTACGCGATTGTCACAAGACTCAGATGGTGCGTGACACTAAAAACCTGATTATTGCCTTAAAAATCAATCAAAGTGTCACAGCAACGGCAATAATGGGGGATATTATCTACGCCCCATTTTGCCTCCCCTACAAAAAAATATGCCTTTTTGCTAAGTCCTAAAAGTTTACAAGTCCGGATTTGAGTAAATCTTCTTTGAGGGATTCAACAATTGGAATACACAATTTTTCGTCATTGTCACATTTCTATTTTATCTGAAGCAGAATCAAGGTTATCTTATGGAACGCGGACTTTTATGGTTGCCTTTGCTGATAGCATTTTTTTGGTTGGCTTGGCAAGGTTCTAGAGAATTTAAAAAAGTTGAAGGTTATCGTGTTTGGTCTCAGAACTTTGACCGGGCAAAGTACGATATTTACGCGGTTTTGGCTCAAAAAGGCAACAATATTACTTGGGGGAAACCTACTGTCAAGGGTATCGCGAATTTAGAAACTTTTTCCTTGAATAATGTTAAAGATATCAATCTTTTGATAGATGACAAACCTATCAATGTAGATGAATTACCTAGAAAAGCTCAAAAAATAGAATTAGAATTTGTATTTCCCGAAACTTCTAAGTTTGTTCGTATCCCTTTTACAGAAATCCCTTTAGCCGGAGAATGGGGTAAATTTCTCCAAAGTGAATTACAAAGAATTGAAAAAGAAATGAGGGACAATAAAACAATAAAAGAGTAAGAAAATGGGAAAGAGGGGAAACTAGAAAAAACTAATTTGAAATTGTTGCACCCTGGACGAGATAAAGTCACCGAAAATCTTGTACTTTAAGTTCATCATTCCCAACTCATATTCTTTAAATAGATTAATGAATACCAAATCAACATCCAAGGTACCCGTCGCTTTAACTATTGCTGGTTCCGATAGCGGTGGTGGTGCGGGAATTCAAGCCGATCTACGCACCTTCGCTTTTCATTGCGTCCACGGTACCTGCGCTATTACCTGCGTCACCGCACAAAACACTTTAGGTGTAACGCGGGTTGATGCAATGCCAAAAGAATCTGTAGAGCAGCAAATTCAGGCTGTATGTCAAGATATCGGGGTACAAGCCGCTAAAACTGGAATGCTACTAAATCAGGAAATTATTGTTACTGTTGTTGAACAAATAGAAACTTTACAAATTCCCAATTTAGTGGTGGACCCAGTGATGGTGTCGCGGACGGGAGCGCAATTAATTGATGATGAAGCCATAAAAACCCTTCGCGATCGCCTGATACCTTTAGCCAGCGTTTTGACTCCCAACCGATACGAAGCGCAAATTCTTAGCGGTTTAGAAATTAAAACTCTTGATGACATGAAAGCAGCAGCGCAAACCATTCACGAAAAATTAAAAGTTAAAGCCGTTTTAGTTAAAGGTGGTGGAATGCAGGGAAGCTTGCGCGGAATCGATATTTGGTTTGATGGTAAAAACCTCGAAACTTTACTCATACAGTTAGTTGCTACCAAAAATACTCATGGAACTGGCTGTACTTTATCAGCCGCGATCGCCGCTAATTTAGCGCGAGGAGATAGTTTATTTAAATCAGCCCGTCAGGCAAAAGAATATGTTTCACAAGCATTAATTCATGCTTTAGATATTGGTAAAGGACAAGGACCCGTAGGACACTTTTTTCCTTTATTAAAAAATAATCCATATTCACTTTAAAACTGTTTTACATTGCTATTTATAAGGTGACAAATGTCACCTTAATACATGGAGAATAAGATTATTAATGATAAGTTTACTAGTATGCTTAATTGTAAAACTCGGTAAACATATTTTTTATGTAAGGCTTTTTTAAATTATTCTCAGATATAGACAGATGTTTTCTAACACTTGCGAAGAATATTTGTATTAAATTAAATCAAATCAAATAAATCAAAACAACATTTATTGTTGAAAGCGTACCTATGCGAACAATTACAAATTCTGTTTACGATACGTCAACACCTCCAAATCAACCTTATTCAGCTTCCGTACCGTTGAGCGTATACCGTGAATTAGCAGCGGAGTTACAGGCAGCACAAATTGCCATACATCAACTTAATCAGAAAAACGAATATTTAGCGCAAGAAAATTACGTGCTTCGTCAGGAAATCACTAAAACTGTTAATGCTGTTTTACATCTACAGGATGCAGTGAGTCATAACGCGAATGCTGCTGTTGAGCAAACAGTTAAAACAAGCCAAAATGCGCCACCAACTAAACAATACAAGCGTAATACGTCGCAAAAGCGAGCCAAACGTCCGCGCACATCACCAGTTCCCCAAGTGACGGAATTTATCGAACCCTTACCAGAAACAGTATTTATAGAAGAACAAGAAGCAAGCTATTACTACGCTGACGAATCACAATTATCGCAAGTTAGCGGAAGGTGGTTAATTTTTGCAATTGTTCTGATTATTTTTATGGGTTTTGGTGCTGGTTACGTAATTGTACGTCCTCTTTTAGAAAATCATGCTCGCTAGTGCAACAAAGTAAGAGAAAGCTTATCTTATAGACCATATTTAGATCGCGATATAATCTAGTAATTAATATTGAGGAATTGATTTAATCCGCTTTTAATTCGTTTAAATAATTTTCTACCAATAAATAAAATAATCTCAAAATTAATATATTCTGTAATATTATTGCAAGTCAATCATTTGTAATCATTTTAACTGTAACTTGTTCCCGATTCACTTGCAAAAAAATACTCAAAACTACTTGATGCTTACTTGAGTTGTGATTTTTTGCCAGACGGTAAATGGTACATATTGTGGATAACTAGTTTGCCAGTTACCGCTTACGAGGCTGTGGATCTGGTTAGATAGATAAAGTGAATAAAAGTAAGGAGACAGTCAAATGAAGAAAGTAGAAGCGATTATCCGCCCTTTTAAGCTCGATGAAGTCAAAATTGCTTTAGTCAATGCCGGTATAGTAGGGATGACAGTCTCTGAAGTCCGGGGATTTGGACGGCAAAAGGGACAAACCGAACGTTATCGCGGTTCTGAGTACACCGTCGAATTTCTACAAAAACTCAAAGTAGAAATTGTCGTAGAAGATACTCAAGTTGATATGGTCGTAGATAAAGTTATTTCCGCTGCCCGTACTGGTGAAATTGGCGATGGTAAGATTTTTATATCGCCGGTGGAACAAGTGGTGCGGATTCGTACCGGAGAAAAGAATACAGAAGCTGTTTAAAAAAACATGAAGTCTGAAATTTGAGGCTTGATATTCCCCACGCATAGAATGCGGGGGATTCTTGGTTCGCGGACAAAACTTATCTCTGATATCTTGCAACCTGAAACCTTGTAATCAACCGCAGTTTGACAAGCATGGAAGTTTGAATTTTTAAACTTCATGGTTAATTAAATCGATTTAACTTGCTCTAACTCAGGAAGTAAACCTGCAAGCGCTTTGCCTCGATGACTAATTGAGCGCTTCACCTCGGTCGTCATCTCGGCAAAGGTCAACTGTTTTTGGGGAACGTAAAAAACTGGGTCGTAGCCGAAACCACCATTACCGCGAGCAACATGAAGAATTTCACCCCTGCAAATGCCTTCAGATTCTAAAGCGATCGCACCATCGGGACGAGCAATAGCGATCGCGCAAGCAAATTGTGCGTCTCTATTGGTTTCGTCTCCCAATTCTTTTAATAACCTGGCAATACGTTCGGAATCATTCGCACCATAGCGGGCTGAATAAACTCCCGGTGCGCCATTTAATGCATCTACCTGTAAACCAGAATCATCTGCGATCGCCCAATTATTTGTAGCAATTGCCACTTCGGAAGCTTTAAGACGAGCATTTTCCAGAAAAGTATCGCCGGTTTCTTCAACTTCTAATTCTTGCGGTTTGAGAACTAATTCCCAATCCAAATCCGCAAGATATTTTTGTAATTCTTTTAACTTGCCGGGATTTGATGTAGCTACAACTAATTTCATCAGTCAAAGGGGTCAAAGGTCAAGGGTCAAAGGTTAGAGGTTAGAGGTTATAAGTTCTCCCCATCTCCCCATCTCCCCATCCCCTTCTCCCTTTATCTTCCCATCACTGGGCCCAATCTTTCGCCCAAGCTAAGGTTTTATGTACTTCCTCTAAAGTAGATGCTTCGCAGTACAAGCGTAGAACTGGTTCGGTTCCGCTAAAGCGAATCATTAACCAACTGTTGTCATCGAGACGGAATTTGTAACCGTCGATTGTTTGACAATCAATTACTTGCTTACCGGCAATTTCTTTTAATGGTTCGCTTTGCAGTTGTTGCAAAAGCTTTGCTCGCGCTTCCATTCCTGAAAGTGGTAAGTCGATACGGTCGTATACTGAATCAAAATTAACTTGGTTTTGTAAATGACGGTAATAATCGCCTAAATCCATTCCCGATTCAACGATTGCTTCCAACACATATAATGCCGAAAGTAAAGCATCTCTTTCGGGGATGTGGCTTCCATAACCGATTCCACCGGATTCCTCACCACCCAATAAAACGGGCGCGTCTAACATTCTATCGGCGATGTACTTATAACCTACGGGGGTTTCGTACACTGATAAATTATGCAGTTCGGCAATTAAAGGAATCAAATCCGAACCGCTGACAGTTTTAACTATTTCGCCAGTAAACCCACGTCGTTGAGTTAAATGATCGATTAGTATCGGAATCAATATTTGCGAACTTAAGAAGTTACCTTCCCCATCTACAGCAGCAATTCGATCGCAGTCACCATCAAATACTAATCCCACCGATAAACCTTCAGGATTGGTTTGGCGATGATTTTTGATTAATTGTATAAACTTAGAAATATACTTTGGTAAAGGTTCTGGCGCACCACCTTCAAATAAAGGGTCGCGATCGCTATTAATTTCTTGGACTTGATCGCCGAGTAGCATTGCTAATCCACCAGCGGATGCACCATGCATTGCGTCGGTAAATAAAGTTAGCTTACCTGAAGCTATGGCATCTCTAATCTTGGTAATGTCAACCTTGCCTTCTAAACCCTGAGTGTAACTTTGCCAAGGGTCAAAGGTTTCTAATTTGCCCGGTGGTGAATTAAAAGACACCGATTGTGTCAGCAAACTTTCAATTTCCTTAGTTACTTCCGACGATACCGAACCACCAAAACAACTTTTAACTTTTAATCCTAAATACTTCCCCGGATTGTGAGAAGCTGTAACTACTAAGGCTCCCAAGGCATTCTGGTGTTTTGCTGCCCAACTAAAAGCTGGGGTTGGAGCAAAAGTGTCAGTTAGCACCACATCAAAGCCTGCATCGATGACTGTCTGAGCAACAAATTGAGCAAAATCTTCTGCCATGAATCGGCGATCGTGACCAACAATGATGGTACGATTGCCTACTATTTTGCCATATGTATACAATAATACCTGCGCGGCTACTGGCGCAACCAAGGCTAAACGTTCAAAGGTGAACTCATCGCCAATAACGCCGCGCCAGCCGTCTGTACCAAACTTGATAGATTTATTGGCAACTGGCATCATCACGATCCTACCTATCTTTAAATTCTACTCGATGGATTCTAACACTTCCTTTATACAAGGGTTAAAAAAATTTTACGTAAAATGATGAAAGCTGAATGAAGATTTTTCTCGTTCAAGCAGGAAAATAGCGATCGTGCTTGCAGATATAATTCAATACGGTTCAGTTAAGAAAATAATTGATCAAAGATTGTAATTAATTATCAAACACAAAATAGATCAACTTTTCTGGAGGGGGCTTGGGGAAGGCAACCCGTCCACCAATCGGGGGTTTTCTCGTTCCCAGGCACAGCAGGGGGAATGCCTTACGGGAGGCTCTGCCGACCGTATATAAAGAAGGCAGAGCCTTTAGAGATGCATTCCCAGCCGGAGACTGGGAACAAGGAACCGTATTAACATATAACTTTCATCTGCTTGATGCTGAAATATTTATAGAAAAGTATCTAATTATACTTTATTTAATTATTTGTAGACTGTGATCGAGCTTAATATTTAAACAATATTTAAACAATATTTAAAAATAAACATTAAGGTATAGCTGTCAAACATCATTTGCAATTAATAATTTGCAGAGAAAAACTCTTGCTCCAAAATTAACCGCGATCGAGGATGTTTGACAGCAATAGATATACACCCTGCTTCCCTTAAAAATCATCCACGAGTTCGCTCATGCGTCTGATTAAAGGGTCTTCCTCTTGATAAGGATTATTCACCACAGGAGCAGGTAGAGAAGTATTATTGAATACCTCTAATGCCTTTGATTGAGTTGAAGGGTGAACGACCGAACCTTGATTGACCATCATTGCCAACTGAGCCACTTGCTGACTAAGCTGCGTCAAATGTTGTTCCATCGTTACCAACCGATTTGATTCCCTAGTAAAGAAACGTTCCTCAAGGTCAGCCAATTTTCTTTCCAGGTCAGCGATGTGTTCTCCCACTTCTGATGGTGGTTTCGGTGTCGCTGTTGATGTTGGTTGCGGATCTGGTCGTACAGATTCGGGTACGCACAAAGCTTGCCATAAAGCTTCTTTACAGAGGTCGCTGAAAGTTTTATCTGGCTCTTTTTCTAAGTGCCTTTCAACCACATCTAACAAGCTTTCATCCGCTACCCCTGGATTGAACGTAACCGATTTAACTACCTTTTTTGACCATTGGAACATCAGTTTTAAGACCTAGAAGAGCGACTGGCAGATAATTGTGCCTCTCCATAAATATACTGCCCCAACGCGTTAGCTTGTCGGGAAGGTGCAGCTAAATGGGCATTAATTTTTGCTTCTTTGAGCAAGCGCTGAACGTCTTCCCAGAAAAATTCACCACCACCCCCGGTGAGAATCACGTCGGTAACACGTTCTGGCAGCCATGCTAACACGCGAGTGCAGATTTCACGCGAAAACATTTCTATGAGGTTCGGAAGAAAATCATCTAGATTGGTAGGTTTACCAGAACCTCTAGGACGATAGAAGCGTTCGCCTTTAGGCTTATTAACCGCAGCAATCAAAGATAAAGATTGACTATCTGCACCTTCGATTTCAGCAGCTACTAGTTCGTAGAATTTGCTCATACCAAAGTCTTCGCTCTTAGAAGCTCCTCTTGCGAAACGAAAGTTATCGACCATCAAACAATCTGTAGTTTGGTGTCCAATATCAACGATCGCCGCAGAAACTTTGGTGAAGTCAGGGGCCCCAGGTCCCTTCTTGGGCTGAGATTCACACCAAAGTAAGCTACCATAGCCCTCTGGCATTACCCAAACTTTATTCACGTTTATGGTTACGGGTTCACTACGGAAGTTCATTACGTGAGGACCAGTAACTTGAGATATGATCTGGGCTTTTTCTTTTTCAAACTGTTCTTGAGAAAGATAAGGAAGACCTAAGATTACTGAAATCTCATCATTTAGCTTAAAGTATCCAGCACAAGCCAAAACTTTAATCAGCGCGGATTCTACCTTGGATTGACCGACTCCTAAATCGGCTCCAAAGTCTGCTGCTAGTTGACCAACAGCGTAACCATTTCCTTGGTATTCCAGCCAAAGATCCATTAAAGGATCTGTTGCACGAGCTTCAAAAACTCCTCCGCGTACTTGTTCCATCGTCATTTGCTTGACGTTAGAAGAGACAAAAATCACGCTATTCGGCTCTCGACTGACGGTAGTTTTGGTAGAAGTTCTACCAAGGTCTACACTAAGAATATTTTTACTCCCACCATTAGTGGTATTGGTCAGTTTGGGAGTTGCATTAATGGGAGTAGATGCCGTGATTCTATTCATGGGTATAGCAGCGGCATTCATCGGGGTAGCAGCGGAAGGTTGGTCTGTCATGGAAATTCCTAGTTTCTACTTAGCTCTAACAAGGTATCATGCTAATCTTACAAAAATCGTCTGTCGTATATTCTTGATGGAATCAACTCTCATTAAGATACAGTCGCGCTAATACGGCGAGCGAGCAAAAATTACTCAAGTACCTTAACAATCCGATAGTACGATTTTTGACTATGGTTGTAAGTTAACAAAGTACGAAGGAAAACAATGGGAACTAAAGCCTGTTGTAACAGGTAGAACCGTTTTACTTTTCGTTCGGTAAAGGCTTTTGTATTATCGCTTTAACGATAAGCACTAGAGCCATATTTTCTTTGTAGATTTGTTTAAACGGATGGCAAGCAACAAAACACAAACTACTTCATAACTGACTACATCACGCTTTTTCTGAGTATGTTAGCAAACCTACCCGTGTACCGCCACCATATATGTGTAAAACAGGTAAGCAAGTCTAGCAATATTGCTGATGTATTTATGAGTTTAAAATCACAAAGCTCATACGTAATATCAAAGCTTATATCTTCAAAACTACTGGTCTGTCTTATTAGTTTTGCGTTACTCGTGGGTAGTGTGAGTTGAGAAACTCGCTAATTGCGAATAACGAACGAGCAAGACCCCGCACTAAAAATGTATAACCGATGAAAACTAATAGAATAGAGTAGTCTTAAGCTATTATTCCCCCAGACTTTTTAATTAGTTTGGGTTTTGCTTAAGATATTTAGTTTGACACAGATGGCTGCTTTTCTCAAAAAAATGCTCGCGGCTCGACATATTATGCGGATAATAAATTATTTGTTTTTTTAACGGTATACACAACCCCCCCATAAACAAATTATCATGAAACATTAGATACACTAGGTATCAATTTATTTTTTAAATGGTCACATCAATCTCGCTCAAGTGAACTGATTGTATGCTTCATAGAAAGTGCATTATTTTGATGCCAATAATCAAGATAAATTGACTACACTCTATATAATTTTTATTTTTATTTTCCTAAAATTAAAGATTCTTACGATCTGTTTAGAATTTATCTTCAAGCAAAAAAAGAAGCACTAAGTAAGCATAGACCTACTTAATACTCCTAGAATGGCTAAAATAACCGTTAAAATTCTCAAATTACATTGGTATTGAAGTCGCTTGTTTCTAGATGGTGGAACTAAAAGATTGTATCCGAGGCTCCGATTGGCTATCTAAAGGGTTCCAAACTTTGTCAGAGACAGCCATTTGTTCAATTAAACTTGCTAATCTTAGAGCTTTGAGGGCTTGTTCCCCACCTACTGAAGGCTGATTACCACCACGCACACAATTAATAAAGTGTTCTAATTCAGCCCCCAAAGGTTCTACATTCGAGGTGTAGACTTTCTCTATCAAACCGTCTTGCCTGTATGGTTGCTTATTATCTGTAATAGAATTATTCGGGTATCGGTGAATCCAAATTTCATTTTTAAGGAAATCAGCTTCAGTAAATGAATTTTTGCAATGAGCTACAATTCTGCGGATTTTGCGGTGAGTGATTTTACTAGCAGTCAAGGTAGCTACAATACCATTGGCAAAACCTAATGTCGCAGTAACGTAATCTAAATAGGTTGAGTTTGGGGTACGAGTACCGCTAGCTGATAACTTCACGACTGGTGCAGCAGCTAATTCTAAAAGCAAATCGATATCGTGGATCATCAAATCCAGCACTACTGAAACATCGTTTGCCCGATTTGAATAAGGACTCATACGATGAGCTTCTAGCGCCAGCAGTTCGTCAGTTTTAAGAATTTTGGTTAGTTCTCCAAAAGCTGGCTTAAAGCGCTCTATATGCCCTACTTGCAAGATACAGCCAGATTCTGCTGCGGCATTAACTAAAGATTCTGCCTCAGAAATATTTGCAGCAATTGGCTTTTCGATTAGAACGTGGACTCCTGCTAATAGACAATTTATACCGACGGCATAATGTAGACGAGTGGGAACGGCAATACAAACCGCCTCCACATGAGGCAATAGCTCGCAGTAATCCTCAAAAAACTTGGTTTTATATTTACTGGCGGTTTCCAAGCCTCGCTCAATATTAATATCGGCTACACCAACTAGTTCTACGTCTTTCATCGAACTTAGTACACGGGTGTGATGTTGTCCCATATTACCTACACCAATCACACCTACACGAATTGGGTGTGGTTGGTGACGCTGTACGTATCCATTGTTTTCTGCCGCTGACATGCTGCTATCTTGCACTCTAGTTTTCTCTCCTCAACCACCAACTTTAAAGACGCTACAATTGTTGGCTTTTATACTTTATTGCCAAAAGAGTAGTAACCTCATAACCATCCAGATCGTAACCAGATGGTAACATAGAGGTTCTATTTATGAAGAATTTCAAAGTTAGTTATGAGTTCCCGATATCCGCTTTTCTTTTGTACAATCCGCTCTTGATAATCTTTTATTTTATTCTTCACAAATAAAATATATTGTTTGTTGATTAAGTTTAAGTTTTCATCAATAACTTAAGCTTAAGCTTTTCAGGTTGACGTTGATTCCACAGTCTTTAAAGGGGAACAGGTAATAATTAAGATAAGCAGTGTTAAAAATAATGTTACTTATTAATGAATTTTTTTTTATTATAGTGACTTTTGAATGAGGTACAGGACATATCGTTATAAGGGAATTGGGAATTGGGAATGTACCTCATTTATTTGCAAACTGCTGTAAATCAGAAATTAGGGCAAAAGTTACTCAACAACCATAATTTCCTAAATGTTGCAAATGTATAATAATTGCAAGTAATTGGATTCAATTTATACATATGATACGGATTCGGAATAGTCAGTAATGTATTGTTTTAATGACATAAAGACAAAGATATTTTTGATCTATCAAGAATTTTATAGTCAATAATATTGTGTTTTGATTATTACTCCAGCAAAACATTTACACTAAAAGATTAAAAAATTAAATTTTACCGAGTGATAAATTAAGTAAAGTAGTTTGAGTCAATAATTTAGTTATTTTAGTTATTAGTATGAAAGCTGTCATTTTATTATCGGGGGGACTTGACTCTTCCACGGTTTTATATCAAGCGTTAGCCGATAAATATGAATGTTATGCAATTAGCTTTGATTATCAACAAAGACATCGAAAAGAATTGCGATCGGCAGTTTCAATAGGCAAAAAAGCCAATGTAGCCCAACATCAAATTATTAAATTTGACTTAACTCAATGGGGGGGTTCGGCACTTACCGATAATTCGATTAGTTTACCTCAAGAGCGTTCTCTAGAGGAAATGTCTCAAAATATTCCTATTACCTACGTTCCGGCAAGAAATACGATATTTTTAAGTTTTGCCGTTTCTTATGCCGAAACCATTGCCGCAGAAAAAATTTATATTGGCGTAAATGCTTTGGACTACTCTGGATACCCCGATTGTCGTCCCGACTATATCCAAGCGATGCAGGAAGTATTTCGTTTAGGAACTAAGCAAGGACGTGAAGGCAATCCCATCGATATTGTCACCCCTTTAATTGATTTGAAAAAAACCGAAATTATTCAATTAGGCAACAAATTAGGAGTTCCTTGGGAATTAACTTGGTCTTGCTATAGCGGTGGAAATGTAGCCTGTGGAGTTTGCGATTCTTGTCGTTTGCGTCTTGCTGCTTTTGCCGAATTGGGATTGACAGATCCAGTGGAGTATGATCTAGATTAAAGGTTAAAGGTTAAAGGTGGATGGGGAGGGGTAGATTTTAGATTAGAATCTAAATCCCACAACTCCTAACTCCGGTGGTCCTAACTCCTAACTTTTACAGCCTTTTGACTTGAATTTGCTGTAAGCGGGGACCTGTTAGTGAGGCTACTGTAAATTCTATATTTTGATAGCGGAAGCTTTCACCAATGGTGGGAATTTTTTGTAAGCGGTAAAGCATAAAGCCTCCGAGTGTTTGATATTCTTTTGTCAAAGGAAGATGGAGTTCTAGTACTTCGTTGAGATCTTCTAGGTTTATTTGCGCTTGAACTAAAAAAGTTTGCTCGTCTAAGGTTTGGATGAGCATATCATTGCTGTTTTGCGTTTCGCCAATGTCGCCGATGATTTGAGCAACTACGTCCTGGATGGTTACTAATCCTACGGTACCGCCAAATTCATCTACTACCACAACCATAGCTAGCTTTTCCTGCTGCATCATGGGTAATAGTTCGTTCAGAGGTGTATGTTCGGGTACAAACCTTGCAGGACGCATACAGGAATGAATCTGGGTATCCAAGGTGATTTGCCCTAATCCTAAAGGCTTTGTCAGGTCTTTGAAGTAAATAATGCCGCGAATATCATCTAAGGATTCCCCGAATATGGGGTAGCAAGAATGACCAGTACTTGCCATTTCTTGCAGAAAAATTCGTAAAGTTGCGTTTTTGGATAGCACGACCATGCTGCTGCGGGGAACCATTACAGCTTGCACTGTGACTTCTCCAAACTCAAAGATATTTTTTAAAAGTTCTCGTTCTCTGGCTTTTAAACCAGTGGATTCCCTTTCCGTGGAAATAATCAATAATAATTCTTCGGGGGTAACTGGTGGTCTCCAGCTTTTGCCAGTGTATTCGATCCCGAATAACCGTAATAGAAAACGGGTTGATTGATTAAGAATCCAAATGAACGGGCTGAAAAATCTGACGATCGCCGTAACTGAGGGTCCCAAAAACCGGGCTAATTCTTCCGAATAAAGCATTGCTACGGATTTAGGACACAATTCACCCAGAACTATTTGTAAATAAGCTATTAGAAAAAAGGCAATTGGGATTGATAGGGAATGAGCAATCAAAAGATTCATTCCTTCGGGTACGGGTAAAGATTCCAGCCATACATTAATCAATTCAACAATCGTATTTTCTCCAATCCATCCCAGTGCCAAACTTGAAAGAGTAATGCCTAACTGGGTTGTGGACAACAGTCTATCAATGCTACGTTGCAGTATCTCCACCGCGATCGCTTGAATATCCCCAGCTTCCACCAACTGATGTATTCGCGATCGCCGTACTGTGACCATTGAAAATTCTGCGGTTACAAAAAAGGCATTGATGGCAATTAAAAGTAAGACTGACAACAATCTCAGCCCTACTTCTGTCCAATTTAAATTATTAAGACCATTCACTGCCTTTTCTCACGTAAAACTGAAGCCCCACTATCTCGTTGATGCAATCTAAAATACAGAATCTAACACTTAATATTCCTAATATCTACCTTTCTACAGGAATATTTGATACTTCCAACCGTAATTTCTGTGCTGGATAATCTGTAAGGGCTAAGGAAATCTGTTTGACATCATCAAGTAAAGCAGCAGGAATACTGACGGTACCATATGATGATGGTGCATCAGAAGCCAATTCTGATGGTAAACCTTCTGTGGAAGCGCTCAAAGTTCTTCCTTTATCGTCGGTCACATCTAGGAAACTATACAAAAAGCGTACCGAATCCTTACCTTTATTATCCATCTTAACTTTTAGTAACAAAGCACCCCCCGAATAACGGGCTGATTGGACTGAAAAAGTTACACCTTCGCTTTCGGCTTGTACGGGAAATCCTGCTTGGAGTTTTTCTTCGGCTTCAGGTGGCTTCTGCTCGCGTTTGCGTTTCGTATCGTCGTTTCCTTCTTCTAGATCATCAAGATTCTTTGATTTGGCTGCTTTAGTTTTACCTTCGATGCGAGCTTTCACAACTTTAAGAATTTCTTCTTCTTTAACAAAGACTACACCTTCTTTTTCCTGACCACCAGTTGTGCCTTTCCTGGCAAACTTAGTAGTAGGACGAGCATCGGGGGCTGTGACTCCTTTAAGAGCCGCGCTTCCCAAGGTAAACCCCCAAAAAGCGCTGACTGAACCAGCACCTAACATTAGGGTTAACAAAATCAATGTTAGAAGTACAGTAGAATTTAGTTTCATTGGGGAATTAATATAAGTAGGTCGGCTTAAGGATAAGTAAAAGATATCGATATTGAAGTTTATCGTTCCTGCTATTTGTGACATCCTCCCATCACTTACTCGGAGTACCGAGTACAGTGTGGGCTTCCCAAGAGTCGCCTCTGGGATTTTGCTGCTTCGCGGGAACCCCCAGGCGGTCAACCTCCACAGCCAGCACTACCGTCTGTCCAACGGATGTAAGACCTCGCTGCTCTACGACTATTGCCGCAGCTACATCTCGGTCTGTTATGTATCCACATTCGGAGCAATTATGTACTCGCTCCTCAAGTTCTTTCTTTCCCGTATGTGCTCCACAATTAGGACAAGTTTGGCTCGTCCCTTTGGAGTCAACCTTAGCAAAATAGACACCTCGCTTTTTACATACCCAGCCCAGAATCTCCAAAAATTCACCCCAGCCAGCATCCAAACAATGCTTTGCCAACATTCCACCCGCCAGAGCGACCAAATTAAGGTCTTCAGCAAATATCATTCCCACTCCATCACAAAGCTGGTGGGCAGTCAGAAAATGAAACTCACGGCGGGTATTGTGGATATGTTCATGGAGAAGTGCTATTTGTTTCTGGGCTTTTTTGTAATTGGAGGAGCCTTTGACCTTATCTTTCAATTGGCGTTGCAGCCATTTAAGCTTGCTTTGCAATTGAACAAAGAATTTAGGACGAGGAATCAATTTTCCTGTACTTGTAGCCAAGAAACTGAGCAATCCCAGGTCGATTCCTATAGAAGCACCAATAGGCAAGGCTAAGGCTTCAGGGATAGAGACATCGCATTGCAGCACCAACATGGCATACCAGCCCGATGCCTTTTTAACTACCCGCACTTGCTTAACCCCCATACCTTCAGGGATAGGGCGATGCAAATTAATCCGTACAGCACCGATTTTGGGCAGTCTAATGTGCCATCCAGTAACGGGATTAGCCTTGAACTGGGGAAACAGCAAGGAGCGCATCTGCCCGTACTTCTTAAAGCGCGGGAAGCCAAAACCCCTCTCCTGCATAGAGCGAAAAGACTTATCGAGTCTTGCCAATGTTTCTTGCAATACTTGCGAGTGAACAGCATCAAGAGCGGGAATTATCTTCCTTGCTGCTGTCAGATTTCGCTTTTGGGCGTAGTAGTTAGGGTAAGGTGTATCGGCACTGATGATGTATTCTGACTTAAGGCTACAAGCATTAACCGCACATTTGCGCGACTTTATCCAGTCCCGCCGTTCACTGAGCGCATAGTTATACACCCGCCGCGATTGATCCAACCAATTAAGTATAATGGTTTCGGCATTGGTGTCTGGATAAATTCGGTAGCTGTATGTGAGGTTCAACATACAACCATTATCGCATTTCTAGGAAGATTTATTTATTCCCTAACTAAATAGTGGCGACTTCTCATACATCTCCTCTCCCGTCGCACCCTTGGTGCAACATCATCGGAGATATAATCGTCGCCGCCCGCCTATCCATCCCGTCGCTCACCTGAGTACAGGTAGAGCGCGGGGCTTCCGGCGACGAGCTAAAGCAACTTAATAAATATTAGTTTGCATTATTTTTTTGTTAAATGATGTATTGTTACGCAAAAAAGTAAACTTGCGCTATAATAGATTGTCAGCCAGGGTTGGCCGAGCGGTTGAGGCAACGAACTCATAATTCGTGTTAGGCAGGTTCAACTCCTGCACCCTGGATTTAACAGTCATTAGTTCTCTTAATTAAAAACTAATGACCAGTAATTTATCAATGGGTATAGCACCCGATGTTAGCGAGATGGTAAGTTATCAAAGCGGAATTCAGTTCCAACTTGTAGCTGGCTTGCTCTCAATCGGGGAGAACCCAGCAATGAGCTATTATAAGGATTTGGTAAATCTGGAGTCCGGATATATGGGTCGTTGGTTGTTTGCTGCTTGAGTGCATCTTGATAAACAATATTTACTAGCTTCGCATCTCGTTCAATTTGATGTTCTGGAAAAGAACTATTGAACAAGGAACCAGGTCCAAAGATCCAATCTATTTCCCGGAACAAACCATTGTTGTCGTAAAAGTCGGGATAGTTCTCATAAAAGGCTTTTTCAAATACTTCATTCGGTGTTTGATAACTCGATTCTGTTTCTGCTACTGCAATATTCGGGAAACCGATAGTAGCAGCAAGCACTAATAACCCACTTAGGTTTTTCAAGTTTAAGGGCATATTAACAACTCCTGTATTTTGGTACGAATTTTGACTTATGCTTAATGTCAGAACTCCTATAAGTTCGACTAGTCCGGTGTAACATAAATTTTAATGATTTGTAATGGTTTATCACACTGAAAGCTCTACCCACAAAGATTTATGGGCTACTGATACTGATTTAAATAATCTAAGCCAACGGCTACTAGATTTATTTTGTCAGATGGCTTATCAGGAAGGAGATTTTGTCCTTTCTTCTGGAGCGCGTAGTTCTTATTACATCAATGGTAAGGAAGTTACGCTCCATCCCCAAGGTGCTTTAGCTATTGGTCGCATTCTCTTAAATATGCTGTCTTCAGATACTCAAGCTGTGGCAGGTTTAACCTTGGGGGCTGACCCAATTGTTACTGCTGTAAGTGTGGTTTCCGCACTAGAAGGTAGACCGATACCGGCTTTGATTGTTCGTAAGGAAGCCAAAGGTCACGGAACCAAAGCTTATGTAGAAGGTCCCAGTTTACCCGAAGGGGCTGAGGTTGTAGTTTTAGAAGATGTGGTAACTACAGGGCGATCGGCAATGAAAGCTGTTACCAGATTGAGAGATGCTGGTTATACAGTTAATCGAGTAATTTCACTGATAGATAGAGAGCAAGGTGGAGCGGAATATTATCAATCAGTAGATTTACTGTTTGATGCTGTGTTTTCGATTACTGATATTCAAGAGAGATATAAGCAGATTTTGTAATCAAACCCTGTTAATAATGTAGAGACGGGGCGTATTGCTACGTCTCCCGTATTTTGATTTCCATCGAGTAAGTTGTATGAATAATTCGAGGAAATCGGATCATTTAGGACTATTGACAGAAAATACAAAATATGAGTTTGAAAAAAACAGATCCATCGTAGGGGTTTAGCATTGCTAAACCCCTACCCGTATTTTGATTTGTTAATAATTCGGTGGAGCCGGATAATTTACGGATTCGTTTGTACGCAGAATTAAGAAGACGTTGCAGTGCAACGTCTCTACATTAGTTTCGGGACAAATTAAGTTTGCGCTATGGCTTGTTTATCTGTTTTTGCTAAGAATTTCTCTAACTCGGTTAATGCATCAGCATCAACTTTGGTTTGCATGGGACAGAATTTAGGCCCGCACATCGAGCAAAATTCGGCGGTTTTATAAATATCGGCTGGTAAGGTTTCGTCGTGATATTCTTTGGCTCTTTCGGGATCGAGCGATAATTCAAACTGACGATTCCAGTCGAAGTTGTAGCGAGCGTGGGAAAGCTCATCGTCTCTATCTCTTGCTCCGGGTCTGTGTCTGGCAATATCTGCCGCATGGGCTGCAATTTTGTAAGCAATTAAACCATTACGTACATCTTCAGCGTTTGGTAAACCCAAATGTTCTTTTGGTGTTACGTAGCAAAGCATTGCAGTTCCGTACCAACCAGCCATTGCAGCACCGATCGCTGAGGTAATGTGGTCGTAACCGGGTGCAATGTCGGTAACTAAAGGACCCAGAACGTAGAAAGGAGCTTCGGAACATTCTTCCATCTGCTTTCTAACGTTAAATTCAATTTGATCCATCGGTACGTGTCCGGGACCTTCTACCATTACCTGGATGTCGTGTTCCCAAGCTTTACGGGTTAATTGTCCCAAGGTTTTAAGTTCGGCTAATTGCGCTTCGTCGGAAGCGTCGTGGGTACAGCCGGGACGTAAAGAATCACCTAAGCTGAAAGAAACATCGTATTTCTTGAAAATCTCGATAATATCTTGGAAATGAGTATAAAGCGGATTTTGCTTATGATGATGCAGCATCCAGCGAGCGATAATACCACCACCGCGAGATACAATCCCCGTGATCCGGTTTCTCACTAAAGGCAAATGCTCAATTAAAATTCCAGCATGGATAGTCATGTAGTCCACACCTTGCTGCGCGTGTTTCTCAATAATGTTGAGAAAATCATCAGCAGTGAGACTTTCAATGTTACCGTGAACGCTTTCTAAAGCTTGGTAAATTGGTACGGTTCCAATGGGAACGGGTGAAGCGTTGATAATCGCGGTACGAATTTCATCTAAATTTCCGCCACCTGTAGATAAATCCATGACGGTATCGGCACCATACTTAACCGCTAACTTCAGCTTATCGACTTCTTCACTTAGATCACTGGAGTTAGGAGAAGCGCCGATATTAGCATTTACCTTACATTTAGAAGCAATGCCGATCGCCATTGGTTCCAAATTGGTATGATTAATATTCGCTGGGATAATCATTCTACCCCGTGCCACTTCATCGCGAATGAGTTCCACGGGTAAATTTTCCCGTGCGGCCACATGGTGCATTTCTTCAGTAATCACACCTTGACGAGCGTAATGCATTTGAGAAACATTCGCTTGTCCGCGCCGCTTAACAACCCATTGTGTACGCATATTCGGTTTCCTCAATAAACAGCTTCCCTCCGCCGGTATTACCCGGACTCAGGTGCAAAGGGTGTAATCTCAGCCCGTTTTAAACAGGCACCCCTAGCATATTGGAAAATATCTTACCACTTTTTTGCTAATAGAGATAAATACTTTAACAATTATCAATTATTAGGGAATGGGGAATGGGGATTAGGGAATTGGGGATGGGGAATGGGGAATAGGTAAATTAAGAGTTAAGAGTTTAAAGTTTTATATTTTGGATTACCAATTACCAATTACCAATGCCTAAAAATAAGCATCGCTACATCATTTTTTATAAACCTTATGGTGTTCTGAGCCAGTTTTCTAAAGATACGCCGGAACAAAGTACTCTTCAAGACTATATTTCAATTCCCGATGTGTATCCTGTAGGACGTTTAGATGCTGATAGTGAAGGGTTATTACTGTTGACAAATCACGGACAATTACAACATCGGCTTTGTCATCCTCAGTTTGGGCATAGTCGCACTTATTGGGTACAGGTAGATAGAATCCCCGATGCTGCGGCTTTGAATAAATTAGAACAAGGTGTGGCAATCGCAAATTATCACACTCAACCAGCAAAGGTAAAATTACTACCGGAAGCACCGCTTTTACCCGATCGCATTCCTCCGATTAGATTCCGCAAAAATGTACCTACCGCATGGCTGGAAATGACTTTGACTGAAGGGAAAAACCGTCAAGTCCGCCGGATGACTGCATCTGTGGGATTTCCTACTTTACGGTTGGTACGAATCCAAATAGCACATATTGAATTAGATACTTTACACCCCGGACAATGGCGCGACCTCACCCCCGAAGAAATAAAAATTTTATATAACTTAGTATTTTCTACTAATTCGCTGCCAAGTAAAAGGGTATAACAACCATCACCCCCTTATGTCAATGTTTGATTAGAATTCGTAATAAGTAAGTTAATTACTAAAAAAATATTTTTAGTCAGATTAAGGTGTTAGATATACCAGGTCAACATCAAATAATTTTGTGATTTATTTTACATATTTTTTGACATGACATTTTTCAAAATATGTTCTCAAAAAACTGTATAATACTATTTTTTTATTCTGATTAAATTATCATCAGCGTTAGGGTGCATTCTTATGAGCGTAAATCAGTCATTTAACTGCTATCAAACTCGCCAAAAAAATCTTGTCTCTGCAAAATCTGCAAGCTTGGAATTTGTGCCTGAAACAACCTCGAATTTAGAAATTTGTACAGCGGAAGCTTTGTGTCGTACTCAGGAAGAATTAGATTGGTATCGTAATTTATATGACCAAAATCCTGGGATCTATTTTACTTTAGATTCTACCGGGATAATTTTATCTGTAAATCAATTTGGTGCAAAGCGGTTGGGTTATGTCCCCAGGGATTTGAATCAAACATTAATTTTTAATCTATTTGCTTTTTTTGAACGTGAAAAACTATCGGAGCTATTGACGGGATTATTAAAAAATACGTCAGGAGTCGCAGATGAGGAATTTTGTTTAAATTGTCCTGATAGTAATATTGTTTGGGTTAAAGTCACAGCACGAAAATCTCTTGATGCATCACAAAATCTCATAATTTTGATGGTTTGTGAAGATATTACTGCTTACAAATCTCAGGTTTCAAATCCAACCGAGCCAAGTTTTCTGGAATTTGCCGATCGCACACCAGTTATGTTGTGGATGACGAATGAGAAAGGAGTACATAACTTTTTCAATTCTTCTTGGTTAAAGCTTACAGGACGTAAAATTGAGCAAGAATTAGCATGGGGATGGTTAGAGAATTTACATCCTGAAGATAAAAATACATATTTATCAACCTACTTTCAAGCAATCAAACAGCAACAAAAGTTTGAAATAGAATACCGTTTAAAACGTGCTGACGGTGATTATCGCTGGATTTGCGATCGCGGTGTGCCTCGATTTTCATCTAACGATAATTTTATTGGTTATATGGGTAGCTGTATTGACATTACTGAGTGTAAACAAGCAGAGGTAGCAGTTAGGGAAAGTCAAATAGCAGCGAAAGCTCAATTAGAAGAGATGGAATCTCTCAATCGTCTCAAAGATGAATTTTTAAGTACGGTATCCCACGAATTACGCACACCATTAACTAATATGAAAATGGCGATTCAAATGTTGGGAATTAAGCTTGAAAAACAACCACAGCCGAACGATACATCTGAGTCAGTTTGTAATTCAAGTAATATACATCAATCAAAAGTATCTCGTTATTTTCAAATTTTAAATAATGAGTGCGAACGAGAGATTAGCTTAATTAACAACTTTCTCGATTTACAGCGACTCGATACTATTGCTAAACCATTAGTATTAGAAAAAGTTGAAGTTTCTCAATGGTTAGAGCGAGTAGTTGAGTTGTATCACGCACGTAACCGTAACTGCTGTCGGCAAAATATGAAGCTTTATTTGCAACCGAACCTTCCATCTATAGTTTGCGACCCCTTCAGCTTAGAACGAATTTTAGTAGAATTGCTGACTAATGCTTGTAAATTTAGTCCGACAAATCAAGAAATCATTGTTAGCGCTTTAGTAAAATCCGATAATATTCAGTTTCAAGTGATAAATACTGGTGTGGAAATTCCCGCTGCGGAATTACCGCGTATTTTTGATAAGTTTTACCGGATTCCTAGTAATGACCCTTGGAAACAAGGAGGTACGGGGTTAGGATTAGCATTAGTGCAGAAACTGACTAAGCATTTGGGAGGAATTATTGAGGTTGAAAGCAGTGACAATCGGACAATATTTTCGATTGAATTACCTCTTGAGAGATAATTTATCAGTTATCAGTTATCAGTTCTATTTCCCTGTTCCCTGTTTACTGTGTATTGCACATCCAGAAATTTATCCTACAATTAATTTGCCGATATTTCAAAGCTATAGTTAATATACGTCACAATTAAAACAGTTACACTTGTTTTATTTGGTAGAACTATAAATACTTGGTTATACCATTAATAAATTCAGGACTTACGCAATTGTCACAAGACCTTGGTTGGTGCGTGACACGAAAACCTGATTATTACGTTAACAATTAGTCAAAGTGTCACAGCTACAAGAAAATATGCCTTTTTGCGTAAGTCCTAAAATTAGTTGTAACGATTACAAGCACAAATGAGCCGGAGTTAAGGACGCGGATATAATGCTGATTTGCCCTCAGTGCAATTTTGAAAATCCTAATAGCAACAAATTTTGTCAAAACTGCGGCGCATCCTTAACTGAAAAGGAATGTCAACAGTGTGGTGTTTTTCTTCCTCTGGATGCAATCCAGTGTCACAGTTGCGATACGGTTTGTTCGGAGATTTGGTTGGCGATCGCTATCAAGGAAGGTGAGGAAGTTGCAGTAGCGGTAGACGATCCAAAGGATGTTGAAAAAGAGGATAAGGTAGAAATAGAGGGGGAAGAAACCAAAAATGTGGAGGAGGATAAAGAGAATATTCCTCAAGAAACCCCTAGTTTATTTGTAGCATCTTATTTAGATTCTCAAGAACGCTATAAAATGCTTGAACCGTTACCAGCTTTGTTTGAAAATGCCGTTAATGCCCAAGCCTACGTGAAAGTTATCGATTGCCAACCTTATCAAGTGTCGCCAATAGATGCGATGTTGGCAAATTCACAATCATCCATCGATACCTTAGTCGCAGAAGCCAAAATTCCTAACCTTGCTAAGACCTATATTGCTTTACAACCCCACCGTAACCTGGGAATTCCCCTTATCCATGATGCATGGCAACTAGGGAATATGCAGGTGATTCTAATTGAAGACCGTTCTGAGTGGGTATATTTATTGGAATTATGGCAGGATGACAAAATTACATCGTTGCAGATTATACATTATTTCTCTCAGATGACGCAGCTATGGGATTTACTAGAACCCTTCAATTGCCGTGAAAGTCTGTTGGATTTGATGAATTTACGGGTTGATGAAGACCAGTCGTTAGGGTTGCAGCGCTTGTATGTAGATATACGTAAAGAGTCGGAAGCATCGGTTGAAGAAGCACCTATTAAAGCTTTAGGAACAATTTGGCAAGCATTATTTAGAGAGTCCCAACGTACCCAATTTGGGAACTTGTTAGAACTTTTGGGTAATTTAGAATCCGGTAAAATTGCCACTTCTGAAGAATTGCGATCGCACTTGCAGTTAATTTCTACAGATTTGCAAGGTGACAACCAAAGCGAAGATTCAGAGAATGCAGAGAATGTGACTGTTGCTTCTTCGGAAAATTCAAATCCGACAATTTTACAGCTAGATGAATTAGAACAAAGTCCAACTAAAATTGACGATACACCAACGATAGTTTTACCGATGCAGCTAGCTAGCTTAGAAAATGCAGGGCTGACCGATGTCGGTAAACAACGCGACCACAACGAAGACTATTTTGGCATTGAAACAAAAATTGATAAAGTCGATCTGCCCAAAAGTCGAGTAGCACAAGCGCGGGGTTTGTATATTCTTTGCGATGGAATGGGGGGACACGCAGGTGGTGAAGTTGCTAGCGAGTTAGCAGTAAGTACTTTGCGGCGATATTTTCAACAAAATTGGAAATCTGAGGGACTACCCAGCGAAGAAGTGATCCGCGAAGCAGTTTTTCAAGCAAACCAAGCGATTCACAATATTAACCAGGAAGATGCTCGTTCTGGTGTCGGTCGTATGGGTACTACTTTAGTGGTAGTTTTGATCCAGGATACTCGTGTCGCGGTGGCTCATGTAGGTGATAGCCGTCTTTATCGGGTGACTCGTAAAGGAGGTTTGGAACAGATAACCGTAGACCATGAAGTAGGTCAAAGAGAAATTTCTCGTGGGGTTGAATCAAGCATCGCTTATTCTCGTCCGGATGCTTATCAGCTAACTCAAGCTTTGGGACCCAGAGATAATGATTTTATCGCTCCGGAGGTACAGTTTTTAGAGATTAATGAAGATTCGCTGTTCGTTCTGACTTCGGACGGTTTATCGGATAATGATTTATTGGAAAAAAATTGGCAGAGTAATTTGCTTAATTTAATCAGTTCGGAAGCCAATTTAGAAAAGGGTGTGAGGGATTTGATTGATTTAGCAAACCAATATAATGGTCACGACAATATTACCGCTATACTTATTCGCGCCAAAGTCCGTCCAAATTTGGAAAGTCAACTGTGAGTAATCAATTAACAATTATCAATGACCAGTTAATTTATTTTCGTTTTGGCTGCGTTTTGAGGGTTCTAAAATCTAAAATTCAAAATTGCATCAGTATGTATAAAATCTGTGTTTAAATCAAGACATCGCAAATTTGAAGTTTTTTTTAATTCTTCTCATTCTTCGGAATTTATCCCCCATTATTTATAGTTCTTAAGTATAGTGATTACTCTAACCCTATTAGAAGCGCAAAATAAAACGCCGCTAAAAAATTGGTGCTTTGATGAATCCTCGGTGATTCGGGTTGGACGAGCGGCAGATAATGATATTGTTCTCGATAGTAATTTAGTTTCTCGATATCATTTTGAACTGAGAAATACAAATTCTCCGGGTCATGGTGATGATTGGGAAATTATTAGCAACGGTACTAACGGCACTTTTTTAAACGGTGTCTTAGTCACTCACGTCCAGATAACGGGGAATTGTTTGCTGCAATTGGCTCGGGGTGGTCCAATTTTGAAACTCGAATTACCAAAACCCCAACAGCGATCAACATCTGCAAATCCTGTAGCTGCACCTGTAAGCTGCACCCATGAAGGAAACTCCCCCGATAATTTATTTTGTATTTATTGCGGTAAACCTCTATCGGTAGAGTTAACGATTCGTCACTATCAAGTACTGAGAACGTTAGGACAGGGGGGGATGGGTACTACCTATCTAGCTTGGGACCCGACAGGTGTAACCACGGGTCGTCCCCAATTATTGGTGCTGAAACAAATGAATGCCGATATGGCAAAAATTGCTAAAGCACAAGAATTATTTCAACGAGAAGCGGATACTTTAGGATTGCTCAGTCACCCTGGAATTCCCAAGTATTATGATTTTTTTGTGGAAGACAAGAAAAAATACCTGGCAATGGAGCTAATCCACGGACAAGATTTGGAAAAATTTGTTTATCGCAAGGGACCTGTAACTTTAAATCAAGCCATTGAATGGATGATTCAGACCTGCAATATTTTAGATTATTTGCATAGTCAAAATCCACCTTTGATTCACCGCGATATAAAACCGGCTAATCTCATGGTGCGAAATTTTGACAATCGTATAGTTGTGCTGGATTTCGGCGCTGTTAAGGAGATTGGGACTGCACCAGGGACTCGTATCGGTGCAGAAGGATATTGCGCTCCCGAACAAGAGCGGGGACAACCTTTAACTCAATCGGACTTATACGCTATTGGACCAACTTTAATTTTTCTACTTACAGGAGAAAACCCGTTTAAGTATTATCGTCAGCAAGGAAGAAGCTTTCGGTTTGATGTAGCCAAGGTTCCCACTATTACACCCATGCTAAAAGAAGTAATAGACAAGGTTACAGAACCTCTACCACGCGATCGATATCAAACCTCAAAGGAACTTGCAGCTGCATTAGCAGAATGCGAATGAATCAGCGTATGTAGACGCGATAAGTTGATAAAAAGGTAGGGCAAAGATAAATCTTTAAAAAACCATTCTTCACCCTTTGATAGTTTCATAGTTTATTCTTCATCCCATCCTTCTACCGCCAACAAATCCTTAACGGGGTCTTGCATAGTAAATCCGAAATCGACCAGCTCGTGTTTCCAGTGTTGCCACTCGTCGCCATAAAGCAAAGCAATTTTCCAGATGCTATCTGTGGGCTTGATAATATTTGAATTTACGAGTGATTGCACATTGCGTTGCAATTTCACCATTGGGTGAATTACTTGTTGAGTCATAACCTCAATTGAAATAATACTTAAAGTTTAGGTAAATGCTTGAATCAAAAATGCTTTTCGTTTTGCAATTATGGTCTCTGCATAGAGTTTGGTAATGCAATCAAAGCAAGTCTCACTATTCTTGAATATAGCATAACTAATTCGACATGGTTACTGTTGATTTTAGTTTTGTTCGGTAATCACTACTAATATTCTGAAAGCAGCAAAAGGTATTAAACTTACTTATCGAACAAATTAATTTATCAGCAACCTCGCAGATTTAGCACAGTTAAGGAAGATTTTCATCCTCCGCTGGCTAATTCAATACAATATATACAAACCATGACAAATGCGATGTTAAGCAGGCAGTTTGCAGCATGATTTTGCATAGCGGCGATCGCGAATAGTGAGTTGGGAATCTTCACCGCTTTTTACTAATCGCTATTTACATTATCGCAAACATCTAGATTTTGATACTATCTGAAGATTTTCTTTACATTAATTTAATAATTGCTCATCTCCGGTAGTGTCTCAGAGATAACATCAGATGAGCCGTACTCTAAGCTAAGAAGTAGATTCCAGCTTTGATGTTTAGTTGTTCGAGTTTATGGAATTAATAATAGTTGATGAATTCTCCAAAATCGTCAGTGTTTAATCTAAATTGAATTCTGCGTCGTATTGTGTTAAGCGAAAGTTTTTAATTTGGTAATTGAGACGACTTTATTTAATTTGGTTTTTATTTTCATTTGAAAAATTTGTGATTTTTCGAGAGTTGAGAGAAAGTATTTTTTTCTTAGATGAAATAGAAAGAAGAACCTCACCCCCTTCCCCTCTCCTTATTAAGGAGAGGGGTGCCGAAAATCCTTGTAGTAATTGCGATAAAAAAATGTAGTTCAAGTGATAGTTCTGCTGTGGTGCTGGGTATCATGAGAACTTAGTCGTAACTCTAAGTTAAGAAGTACTTTATATGAAACTATATAAAGTGTTTTAATTTGTCGCGGGCTTTGTCGCAATTACATTTAAACTAATTAACGTATCTGAAATTCTCAAGCTGCTGCAATCCTGAAATAAACCAAACTCCGAAACGGGTTCATATTGCTGAAAACCAACTTCTTCCAAATACAGAGCTAAAATATCAAAGTCAAATCCTACTTTATGAACATCATGTTCGTTGGTTTGTCCCCCAAACATAATCCGCATAATATGATGTTTTTCTAAAGGTACGAGGGATGGATGTAGATACAACCAGCAAAGAGTTTGTAAATTAGGTACGCTAATGTATAATTTACCTTCCGGTTGCAGTACGCGGTGCCATTCAGAAAGAGTATTGAGCAATTCATTATTTATTCCATAATAAAAATGCTCTAAAACATGGCTGGCATAAATTGCTGCAATTGAATTATCTGCAAATTTTTCTAAATTGGCTGCATCACCGATAAAATCAACTTCTTCTCGCGGTTCAATATCTAAAATTTTCCATTCAGCATGAGGTTCTTTACCTCCAATGTGGAGTTTAATTGGTGTCATAATAATTAATTGTAAATTTAGTTTATTTTATTCCTACCTAGCGCTAATATGATTTGCCCACATTTGTTCGTAAGCTTTCTCCATTTCACGAGTAAATTGCTTCCCATTCCAAAGCGGTGCAGTTTGTCGCGACTGTCGCAGTTTCCAAGAAATTTCTTGTCTTAACTTGGCATCTTTCCCTAAACGAATTCCCCATTCGATATATTCTTCATCCGTCCAAGCAATGCCTTCTGTTATACCAGCATTCATCATCATGGTGTAGCTGTTACGTGCGGCAAATTGTTCGCCTACTCTTGTTACTAAAGGAACGCACATCCAAAGAATTTCCAGAGTAGTTGTAGCACCGTTATAGGGGTAAGTGTCAAGTACTACATCAGCAATAGCTAAATTGGCGCGGTGGGTTGCTTCTGAAGCGACTTGGGGTAAAAATCTTAAACGAGAGCAATCAACTCCCTCTTCTTCTGCTATTTGATTGAAAAAGCGTTTAATTGATTCTTCTTCAGCATCACCTTTAATTAAAAAGTAGCTATTTGGGACATCTTTAATAATTTTCATTTGCCATTTTATAGTTTCGGGATGGCGTTTATATCCCCTTTGAGCGCTGAGATAAATAACTGCATCGCTGGGAATATCTAAATCATCTCGACGTAAAGTAGGGGTACCGACTTCAAAACCATCAACGGCAATATAAGTTTGAGGTAATCTCCAAATTTTCTCAGAATAATAATCTTGAGCAGAATCCGGTAAAACATAAGGATCTGCAATGAAGTAATCAACAGCAGGTATTCCCGATGCATCCCAACCCAACCAAGTAGCTTGAACTGGTGCTGGTTTGAGTGCTAAAACTTCAGAGGAAATATCTAAGGTGATGCTATCTAAATCAATTAAAATATCAATTTCGTCTTCATTTATTTTTTCAGCAATTTCTAAGCCATCCATGCCTAATTTATGAGCATTAGTTGATTCATTTACGTACCATTCTTGTAACCAATCATCTACTAATTTATAGTTAACAAAATAGGTATTTATTTCAAATTTTTCTCGATCGTGATGTTGAAATAGCCAACGAGCTAACCAACCTACGGAATGTCTTCTTAAAGCGTAAGAGAGGTATCCGATTTTTAGTTTCTTGGTTGAAGTTGTTAGTGGTTGAGGTGAATTGCCCTCACAATGGAATTGTGGGGCTACAGAAGCAAAACCCGCCTGCGCGGGTTTGATAAAGTCCACGGAGGTGGACTTGGTTTGTGTAGCCGCAATTTCTAATTGCCAGGTATTTTGTGCATTCAATATACCTTTTTCTTTTGCAGCAGCTTGAATATTTGATTGAAAAATTTGGGCTATCCGATTATGAATTGCTCTAAATTCTTTGGGTGTATCTTTTATATGAGGTATGGCAAAGGATGGAGTCAGCAAATAAAGTGTTCTTACACCATCTAACGGATACGGTTGAGCTTGAATAAATTCTTGTAAAAGCGCTTCTAATTCTTTGCAAGTTGCATTAATTTCTTGCCAATATCCACCCGCAGTCATTAATCCACGTAAAACTACATGAATTGCAGCAATTTTATCTGGTATTGTGCGCGATAAAGAATAACATAGTCTTGCTTTTTCTATGCCTTCGGAATAATTACCGTAATTTTGATTAAAAATAGAAAGATGTTTTAGAGCTTCTATATTTTCAGCATCTATACATAAATATAATTCTAAAATATGGGCTGCCAGTTCGGGATTTTTTAAGGTGTGACCTATTTTCATCGCCGCTGGTAGTATTATCCAAAAACAATCTTCTGGATTAGAGAAGTTTGTTAAGCAAGCTTCTACAAATTCTAAAGTAGAAGGGTGAAAAGGTACGTTTTCTAGAAACTCTTGTAATACTTGCTGCAATAATCCTAAATCTAGATTATTATCTTGTTTTAATAGCTCAATTATTGCCCAATCATTTAAAGTTGTATCTTCTAAACTTTCCTGTTTGATGGAAAGCTGAATCAGTTCGAGCAAGTTGTTGATATCTTCGGGATTAATTTCTCTTATATGCTGGCGAATTACCCAAGCAGTAGAATATTCTTCTTTAATTTCGCGTCGTTCTGCTTCGGTTTGCAAAACTTGAATTAATTCATTTGTATAAAGCTCAATGTCTTCTGGTTCTACCTCTGTTAAAGGTAGCATCCAAGTCATTTGCGCTTCTGTTTCTTGCCCTTGTAGTAGTAATGCTAAACCTAAATGCCAGTAATGAGATTTGATATTAGGTTCATCTGCTATTGCTTGCTCGTATAAAGTTGTTGCTTTATTGTAATTGCTTTGAATTAAATACTGATAAGCTTGTTCCTGAAAAATATTTACATTGCTAATCATCGAAAATAGTTTTTACTTTCTACTAAATTTATCTAATTTTTTGCTAAAAAAGCAAAATGGGTAGAAAAATCTACCCATTTGTGACAGATATCTAGATTAACCTTTCAAGATTAATATCGATAGGAATTTTCGTTAAGTAAATTAGGTCACTGACTTTAAAATCTGGAGTTTTAAGCAACTTTATTTTACTTAATCAATTCGTATTTATCAGTAGGACAAGATGCATCTGTTACTGCTTCTTCACCTGTCGCTGCCCCTGTCGCATTTCTAGCTAGTTTTGCTTCACATAATACTGCTAACGTATTTGTCTCACTTGTAACTGTATCTGATACTATCGCAACACCGCCAAGATAAGCTTTGAGTGGAGCAGTCGCTTCGAGCGGTTGTCCTTGGTTCGTAACAACATTCTGACCAGTACCACCACCTGCAATTATGTATTTGTAATTTCCAGTCTCCGTTTTAATACCTAGACCTAATCTCGAAAAATTATCATTATCTGCAAACCGATTGTTTTCCAAATAGTAAGCTTGCTGAGTTCTATTCATAGAACCAGTAATTGTCTTTGCTTCAGACTGCTTCGCTTTGTTAGCTTGGTTCAAGAAAGAAGGAAGTGCAATTGCTGACAAAATACCGATAATAATGATTACAACCAACAATTCAATCAGGGTAAAACCTTCGTCTTTCTTCTTGTTGCGGAGAATGTTTTGTAAAAACTTTGCTTTAAGTTCGGTTTTCATTAGTGTTTCCTTTAAGTGGGGATGGGTTATCGAGTTCTAGGTGTAACTTACCCACTTCGACTGAAATAATTAACATTTTGGAAAAACTTTTTTTTGGAAGATTGTAAAACCCAGAATGACTGGAGATTTCATTGCATATGCAAAGGCAAAGCCTACTTCTAGTTTTCCCTGCTTGCGTATTTTTTAGGGTTCAAAAATTCAATTAAGCCTCTAACATCACATAACCGAGGCTTTCGAGTCTTAGCAGTAGCTGTTGCACTAAATAAAACGCTTGACTTTGATCGGTAGCTTCTAAAGTAACCGGATTTAAAGGTCTGACTTGCTTCCAGCGCTCAATCAACGACATCATCGACTGGGGTTGCTCTAATAAAGGAATCAAGCAAAGCGCTGTTGAGCTATCTATACTGATAGATTCTTCAATTAGCGATAAATGATTGCTTATAGAAAATGTTCGCAGTTGTGCAACACAAGCGATTAAATCTTCTCGGAATTTAGGAGTTTTTAACTGAGGATGTAAATGTACCTTTGCCCCTTCCCACTCAGAATCACTCCAATCTTCTACTGGTACGAAGGATTGCCCTTTCTGTGGATGTCCACACCAAAAATCAAGCAGCCTATGTACGGGATGCATTAGTTCAAATAACTGTAGCTGCTCCTCTACTGAAGATTCGGGTAAACTCATGGCAATAAAAGCAGGTAAATTATCTGGCTCTTTGAACAAATCTACTAAATTCCATTCCCGCCAATTCACCATACTGATAAATTCTAAGTTTGCCGCTCTAAAACCATTGAACATATCGGTAATGGTGTAACCTTTATCTCCTTGGAATAGATAATTCATTAAAATTCTTTCTTTACTATCCTCCCCTTCATACTTAGAATGCCAAGTTAATGCTTTGAGATTAACTTTATCTTTTAAAGCATTCATAATTTCTACTACAATTCCCATTTCTAAGTCTTCTGGATTGACATCCATCAAACCCATCATGGTGAAAACTTTTTGGGCGCGAAAATAGTGAAAGCGTTGGATTGAGCTATGTAGATTACTACGAATAATTCCTTCTGGCTTTAAAACTGCTTTCATCGCTTGTAAAGCATTACCTATATCGTTAAAAAGATAAAGCAGTTCATCACAATTTATATAGTCGAATTCCCAATCAGTTTGAGGTAAATCATCTATTCCTAAAACATGAAATTCCGCATTGTCAAAACCATGATATTCCAAACGTTGCCGTGCTAACTTAATAGATTCTTCGGAAATATCAATACCAATAATTTTTGCCCCTGGATTAGCTTCTGCGAGTACAAGGGATTTATACCCACTACCGCATCCAGCATCTAAAATTACTTTTCCTTTGGTATCTATTACTTTTTGATTTCTTAAATAGTAAGCTGTTGCTAAGTTATGAATATAGAGCAAACTAGGTTTATCTTTAGGAGATTCATCAACAGAAATTCTCGGATAAGGCGCACTATCAAACTGCTGACGAATTTTTTCTACTAAATCTGATGCTTGAGCTTGCATGGAATTTTCTCCTGATATTAATTTTTCCCAGATACGTCTGAACTTAGTACCCTAAGCAAACGGGTTACTCAAACATTAGTATTCCCAGTTTTTTTGATTTCTAACATTGAGTGCGATCTTTTCACAGTTATTTCACAAGGCTTTTAACCAACACGCGGCTATTATGTAATGCTTGAGAAAGTTAAAGCCCTAAGAAACAACCAGTTTAAGCGAGGTACTTTTAATATGGTGGCAATATCAACACCAGCAGAAACCAGGACTTTACTTGAGAACATTAGCTGGCAAACTTTCAAAGCGATGCTAACGGATATGGGAAGCTCTAGAAACACCAGATTAGCCTACGAAAATGGAGTATTAGAAATTATGGCTCCAGATATGCCACACGAAAACTCAAATCGCGTTATAGAAGTATTTACTGGAGTAATGTGTGAGGAATTAAGCTTAGAAATCAAACGCACTGGCTCTTTAACTTTGACGCGAGATGACTTGGAACGAGGTGGAGAACCAGACAGCACCTATTACATCCAAAACGAATATCGGGTTAGAAATAAAGAAAAAATAGACCTAAATATCGATCCACCCCCAGATTTGGTGCTAGAAGTCGAATACTCCAAACCGAAAGTAGATAAGTTTAAAATATACGCTGCAATTGGCATTCCTGAATTTTGGCGATTTGATGGCAACGTTTTACGAATTTACACGCTTAATGATGGGCAGTATATAGAAGTCGAACAAAGCCCTACTTTTGCTCAGGTAACTGTAAAGGAAATTCCTCGGTTTATTGAAGAAACTCGAATCAACGGGGAAATGGCAACAACCCGCGCTTTTCGGGCTTGGGTGAGAGAGCAGGTTTCCAAGTAAAATAATGCATTATCAAGACATATGTAGGGGTTTAGCAGTGCTAAACCCCTACGGTGGATGTGGCTCTCCCTTGGTTGCAGAAGTAATCCGAATTGTGGCGATCGCCATTTATAAACGACGATTTAATATTGTTATAAATACTTTAATTCAACTTAAAATTATATTTTTGTTAACCACGAAATACATGATTACTAAATAATAAGTCAACTACTATATACTATTTATATTGATATTTAAACCAGTAAAAAGTGCATGACCGCCGACCCACTTTTCTACGAAATATTCAAAGAAATACCCGAATTATTCTTTGAATTAATCGGTCAACTAGAAAAAGACCCAAGTATCTATAAATTCAGCGCACCGGAAATTAAACAGAGAAATTTTCGTTTAGATGGCTTACTTTTAACTTCTGAAAACCATCCGAATGAGCCAATTTATTTTTTAGAAGCTCATTCCTATCAAGATGATAATTTTTACAACCAATTGGCCGCTGAAATCGTTCTTTACCTAACTCAATATCAACCACCAAATCACGATTGGTATGCTGTTGTTATTTATAACGCCAGAAGTAGTGAAGGAAATTTCCCTAGATACTTAAATTTTTTATTACCACATCTACGTCGGTTTTATCTTGATGAATTAGCAACAACTCCCGAAGCCTTGCTCTCGGTGGGAGTAATGCGTTTAATTGTCGAGAATAAAAGCCAAGGAAAAACCGGAGAGTTGGCAAGAGTGTTGATGAGTCAAGCTCAACAAGAGTTGACCGATACCACCTTGAAGGAAAAAGTTTTAGAATTTATAAAGGCAGTGGTGATTGACAAATTTGCGAGTTTAAGTGTAGAGGAAATTGAAGCGATGCTAAATTTAGATTCTTTTAACAATTTGAAAACAAGTAGAGTTTATCAAGAAGCTAAAGAAGAAGGTATTGAGCAAGGTATTGAAGAAGGTATTGAGCAAGGTATTCTCAATCAAAAACTGGAAATGATTCCAATTTTATTAGATTTAGGGTTAACCGTTGAGCAAGTTGCAGAACGTTTAAAGCTGGATATAGAAACGGTAAGGAAAAATACTCAACAATAAAATTAATTCTGATTACAGCTTTATTAACTCGTTCCCAGCCTCTAACTCGTTCCCAGCCTCCAGACTGGGAATGCATTTTTAGAGGCTCTGCCTCTAGGGGGTTGACGGGAGGCGGAGCCTCGTGGGATGGGTTCCCAGCCGGAGTCTGGGAACCAGCCAAGAATTACACCGTTTTTGCCTAGCCTACAAGTTTCTCAACAACCTACCCCACAACCCCAAAAATTTGCTATGATATAAACCGTAGTCGTTATGAGTTTACTTAAAATATTATGACAAATCCGACAGTAGAAAATTTAGTAATTATCGGTTCGGGCCCCGCTGGTTACACGGCTGCAATCTATGCGGGACGCGCCAACCTCAAACCTGTTGTCTTTGAAGGGTTTGAAGCTGGGGGATTACCGGGGGGACAGTTGATGACAACTACTGAGGTGGAGAATTTCCCCGGTTTCCCCGCAGGAATTACTGGCCCGGAATTGATGGATCAAATGAAAGCCCAAGCAGAACGCTGGGGTGCCGAGCTATATACTGAGGATGTAATTTCCGTCGATTTAAGTCAGCGTCCGTTTACCGTGCGTTCTACCGAGCGAGAAATTAAAACTAATAGTATTGCGATCGCAACTGGTGCAACAGCGAAACGTTTAGGTTTACCCAGTGAGCATACATTTTGGAGTCGCGGCATCTCAGCTTGTGCGATTTGTGACGGTGCAACTCCGATTTTTCATGGTGCGGAATTAGCCGTAATTGGTGCTGGTGATTCGGCAGCGGAAGAAGCAATTTACTTAACTAAATACGGCGATACGGTCAATTTGTTAGTTCGTGGCGATACAATGCGAGCCAGTAAAGCTATGCAAGACCGCGTTTTAAGCAATCCTAAAATTAAAGTGCATTGGAACACCGAATCTGTGGATATATTCGGCGATGAAAATCATATGCAAGGAATCAAAGTTCGTAATAATAAAACTGGGGAAGAAAGCGAACTACACGTCAAGGGATTATTTTATGCGATCGGACACACCCCCAACACATCATTATTTAAAGGACAATTAGAACTTGATGATGTCGGTTACATTGTGACCAAATCTAACTCCGTAGAAACCAGCGTCGAAGGCGTATTTGCATCAGGGGACGTACAAGACCACGAATTTCGTCAAGCAATCACCGCAGCAGGTACGGGATGCATGGCAGCAATGTTAGCAGAACGTTGGTTATCCTCCCAAGGATTGATTCAAGAATTCCGTCAACAGCCAGAAAATAACGAGCTAAAACCGCAGGAAGAGCAAAAAACTGCCGCCGACACAGAAGATAACTTTGACATTAATGCTACTCGTCACATAGGTGGTTATGCCCTGAGAAAAATATTTCACGATGGCGATCGCCCTTTGATAGTCAAATACGTTTCTCCCGGTTGCGGGCCTTGTCATACTCTCAAACCCATATTAAATAAAGTAGTGGATGAATTTGACGGTAAAATCCACTTCGTAGAAATCGACATTGACAAAGATCGAGAAATTGCCCAACAAGCAAACGTCACCGGAACCCCTACAGTCCAAATCTTCAAAGATAAAGAATTGTTGCAAGAACTCAAAGGCGTGAAACAGAAGAGTCAATACCGCGAGTTGTTGGAAAGCATTGTTTAGGAATTTTGGATTTTAGATTTTGGATTTTGGATTGAAGATGAGAGTTAGCTTGTAGGTTGGGTTAGGCACGAAAATCAATTTGGCTTGTAACGCGAATTTATAAGTATCGTGTCGTAACCCAACATTTTCTTGTACCGTCAGAAAATGTTGGGTTACAGCGCTTTTGTTAATTTCTTATTGAGCATCATTACTCTTCGTGCGCTTAACCCAACCTACGAACTGATATTAGCCCACGCAGGTGGGCTTTGTTTGTGTAGCCCCACCCTTCGAGGGTGCGGGCGGTTTTGCGTTTGAGGTTAAATTCCCAACAATGCTTAATGCCCCATGCCCTAAAAATTGTATATTTCCGTCTTCACTGGGAACTATATGATCTGTAAAAATGGTCAGTGGTTTTGACACTCTGCCCTCTAAAGAGAGGCAGATTCTTTAAGACTTGCGTGTAATTTTAAATATTAATTTTTGAGTTTTGAGTTGACAAAGTGACTCTGATAACTTAAAACTCATTACTCATAACACCTAACTAAAAATCAATCTATGACCGTTGCTAAAGGTTTCCTGCCGAGATTTTTTCCTTTCATTAACAAAAAACCTACCCTTTCTCAAAGGTTAATGTTGGTTGGGTTAACCATGACCTTGGTGTTTATTTTCCTGGCATTGTTTGCTCCTTTACTTCAAAGTTTGGGATTGCTGCAAGACCCAACTGAGTTTCTCGATAACCCAATTCATACGCCACCTTCACTAAAACACTGGTTTGGGACTAGTCGCTTGGGCTACGATATCTTTTCTCGGACTGTTTTTGGCGCTCAAGCAGCATTACAGGTGGTGATTCTTGCTACTGGATTAAGTATGGTGGTTGGCGTGCCTTTGGGAATGTTGAGCGGTTATATTGGCGGTAGATTAGATAAGGTTTTGCTATTTATTATGGATAGTATTTATACCTTGCCTGGATTGCTGCTTTCTGTGACGTTAGCGTTTGTAGTAGGACGGGGAATCTTAAATGCAGCCATTGCTATTAGTATTGCCTATATTCCGCAATATTACCGAGTTGTTCGTAACCATACAGTCAGTGTTAAAACCGAAGTTTTTGTAGAAGCAGCCCAGGCGATCGGCGCTAATACTTGGCAAGTACTTTCACGGTATTTGTTTCTAAACGTAATTCAAAGCGTACCCGTATTATTTACCTTAAACGCCGCCGATGCAATCTTAGTATTGGGAGGTTTGGGCTTTTTAGGATTAGGGCTTCCCGAAGAAGTACCGGAATGGGGACACGATTTGAAACAAGCTTTAGCAGCACTTCCTACAGGGATTTGGTGGACTACGCTTTTCCCCGGATTAGCATTAACAACAATGGTAGTAGGGTTATCACTACTCGGTGAAGGGTTGAATGAGTTTGTCAATCCCCGTTTAAGGAAACGACAATAAGTTAGGAGTTAGGAGTTAGGAATTATGAAATTTTAGATTTTAGATTAGGAATTAATTTCTCCTTGTCCCCTTGTCTCTTTCCAATATCCAATTCCCCATTCCCCATTCCCTATATTGAAATTATGGTAAAAGATAAAATTTCGTTGATTGCTGCTGCTGCGGGTGGTTTTATGTTGTTTGTGGCGATATCTGGGATTTTACAGGGTGTTCCTGTAACGGTTTTGCGATCGCAGCATAGTTTTGATTCGACTCAAGTGGCTAATTTTCGTTTGCAAGAAGTCTATTCGGATAAATCAATTAACGATTCCTTCTGGTCAACTGATAATTGATAATTGATAAAAGTGGTAAATCAAGTAATTGAGCAAGTAATTGGTGTTGATTTGGGAGGAACGGCGATCAAGTTAGGACGATTTACGTCTGATGGTGCTTGTTTAAAATCGTTGACCGTAAATACTCCCCAACCAGCAACACCAGAAGCGGTTGTAACGGCTATTGTTGATGCGATCGCTATTGTTGACCCACAAGGAAATGCTGTGGCGATCGGTGTGGGTACTCCGGGTCCTGCGGATGCAGCGGGACGGATTGCGAAAATTGCGATCAACCTTCCTCAATGGCGGAATGTTTTTTTAGCGGATATTTTAGAAGCAAAAATTGGTAAACCCACAATTATAGATAACGATGCCAACTGCGCGGGGTTGGGAGAAGCTTGGTTGGGTGCGGGTCGTTATTACAAGAATTTTATTTTATTAACTTTAGGAACTGGTGTCGGTGGAGCGATTTTCCTAGACGGTAAGTTATTTTCAGGAAGTTTTGGATCTGCTGGAGAGTTGGGTTTAATTGGTTTGATTCCCGATGGTCCGCAGTGTAAAAGCGGTAATCAAGGTTCGTTGGAACAGCATACCTCGATCGTTGCCATTCGTCGTCGTACTGGGAAAGAACCGGCAGAATTGGGCGCTTTAGCTAAAGCCGGGGATGCGGAAGCATTGAAATTTTGGCAAGAATATGGTAGCGACTTGGGGATTGGAGTCACAAGTTTAATTTACGTACTAACACCTGAAGCGGTTGTAATTGGAGGTGGTATTAGTGCGAGTTTTGAGTTTTTCTTACCATCAATGAAAGCAGAAATTGAGCGGCGAGTCATGCCCACATCCCGCGTAGATTTGCAAATCATCAAAGCGCAATTAGGTAACGGTGCGGGAATGTTGGGGGCTGCAAAGTTAGCGTTTGAGAAGATAGTTAGGCATAGGGCATAGGTTAAAGGTTAAAGGTTAAAGGTTAAAATTGTAATAACTCCTCACTCCTCACTCCTAACTCCTCACTCATAACTCCTAACTCCTCACTCATAACTCCTTATCTTCAATCCAAAATCTAAAATCTAAAATCCAAAATCAGATCGCAGTTAGTTCTCAGATAAAGAATATCCTGTTGTTTGATGAATGTAGTCGAGGACTTTTTCATAGGATTCGGGATTGCTTGCGGGGTTGATGATTACGGGTATGCTGCTGTCGGGCAACCAGAAGGTGATTCTACCATTACGTTCGTGACAGAAAGATGAAATACATTTGAGGTTGATAACGTATTCGTTTCTTTCGTAAGAAATTTTTACCCAGTAAGTATCCTCTGATTCGGAATTGTTGACGTGTTCGATGTATTCCAGAATCTTTTGGTAGTCTTCTTGGTTGTTATGAGGAATAATCACGATAGGTATGGCGCTATTTGGCAACCAAAATGTCACCCGACCGTTTGGTTCGCAGCAGAAAGCTGTAACGCGCTCAAAATCAACTACATATTCTTTTTTTTCGTAGTTGATTTTTACCCAATACGCCACAACTTCTCCTTTAGTCCTTCCTTATTATTTGGAGGAAACATTTTATTGCAACACTTCTGTCTCAGAGTATAAAGCCTTGACTGCCTTCTCGTTGTGAGTAAATACTCTGGAACTTCAAGACACTTGGACGGGTGCTGTTAAGCCGTCACGTTCGCGAGAACGGGTAATAGCTGCTTGCATTAAACCTTTAAACAAAGGATGGGGTGCGTTAGGACGCGATAAAAATTCTGGATGAAATTGACAAGCTATGAAGAAGGGATGATCGGGGAGTTCGACTATTTCTACTAATCTTCCGTCGGGAGAAGTTCCACCAATTAAGTAACCGGATTCCAAAAACAAGTTTCGGTAAGCGTTATTAAATTCGTAACGATGGCGATGTCTTTCGAGAGTTTTTTCTTCGAGGTATAATTTAAAAGCTAGAGTACCGGGAACTATATGACAGGGATACACGCCCAAACGCATTGTACCGCCCAAGTCAACTACATCCTGCTGTTCTGGTAGCAAGTTAATTACTGGATTGAGGCAATTTTCGTTAAATTCGGCGCTTTGAGCATCTTTAAGCTTTGCGACGTTTCTTGCCCATTCAATTACACAGCACTGCATTCCCAAACATAAACCCAAGAATGGTATTTGCCGTTCGCGAGCGTATTTGATGGCGGCGATCTTACCATCAATCCCGCGAGAACCAAATCCTCCCGGTACGACTATTGCATCTACTCCCTTGAGATGAATTTCTGGTGGTTCGCTTTCCAATTCTTCCGAATTGATCCAGCGTATATGTAATTCTCCACGACTAGCGATCGCCGCGTGACGCAGTGATTCAACCACAGAAAGATAAGCATCGCTCAACTGGACGTATTTACCAACTATGGCAACTTCTACGCGATGATCGGGGTTATACATCCGCTTAACTAAGGTCTGCCATTGCTGTAAATCTGGTGGTTGTTGCTTCATCTGAAGCAGGGAAAGGGTTTGGGTTGCCAATCCTTCTTGTTCTAAAATTAACGGTACTTCGTAAATGCTTTTAGCGTCGATGCAGGGAATTACACATTCCACCGGCACGTCGCAAAATGCAGATAATTTTTCTTTTATTCCTTCTGGTAGTTGACGGTCGCATCGGCAAACTAGTATATCTGGTTGAATGCCAATAGACCTAAGTTCTTTAACTGAATGTTGAGTTGGTTTGGTTTTCAATTCCCCAGCTGAGGCAATCCACGGTATCAAAGTTACGTGGAGATACAGCACGTTTTGCCGCCCTACTTCCTTACGAAACTGCCGAATTGCTTCTAAAAACGGTAGGGATTCAATATCGCCTACCGTGCCGCCAATCTCCGTGATTACCACATCAGGATTAGTATTTTGGGCGACGCGAGTAATCCGTTCTTTGATTTCGTTGGTGATGTGAGGTATTACCTGTACGGTACCACCGTTATAGTCACCGCGCCGTTCTCGGTTGATTACAGCTTGGTAAATAGAACCAGTAGTAACGCTGTTGAGACGGGACATAGAAGTGTCGGTGAAGCGTTCGTAATGTCCCAAATCTAAATCGGTTTCAGCACCGTCTTGGGTTACGAAAACTTCACCATGTTGAAACGGACTCATGGTTCCTGGGTCAACATTAATATATGGATCGAGCTTGAGTATCGATACAGAATAATCACGCGATTTTAGCAATCGTCCCAGGCTAGCTGCTACAATTCCTTTACCGATACTGGAAACTACGCCACCAGTAACAAATACGAACTTCGTCATAGGATTTTTAAGTTTCAAGCAACTTCTAAAAATTACATCCCGTCATTGTGCCACAGTAGATGTTGAGAATATTGTGTAATATCGACGTGAAACCACTGTTAGGATTAGTACTATTAGCTTCGATCGCGACTTCCGATTTAGCTTCGGCACAAGAACAAACTCTGAGAGTGGTTTATCCCCCGACAAACCACAAAACAACCTCAGATAGAATCTTTTTCATTGGTACGGCTCCACCAACCGGACAAGTTCTGATAAATGGTAAACCAATTAATCGTTCTCAATCCGGTCATTTTGCACCTAGTTTCCCTTTACAGATAGGGGAAAACTTATTTACAATTCGCCATTTATCCCAAGAGATTCAAATTAAAGTAACTAGGCTTAACGACCAACAGTCGGTACCCAAAGGGTTAGCGTTTGCCAAAGAATCTTTAATTCCACAAGTTGATATTGCTAGACTTCCAGGAGAACTTATATGTTTTAGCGCGATCGCACCTCCAAGCGCCACAGTATCTGTAAAATTGGGTGAAAATAAACAAGTTCCTCTGCTGCTTCAACCACCACAAGCACAGTTACCCAGCAATTTAGCGGCTTTAACAGGAACTAATCAACCCCAAAAGGCTACGATCGGCGAATATTCTGGCTGTACCACAATAGAATCTGCTGCTGAAGCAAAACCAGCATATCAACTAACGTTGAACGGTCAAACAATAACTCAAGAAGCCCCTGGAAAGATAAGCATTCTAAAACTCGCGAATTTGCCAGTTATAGAAGTAAATGCCGAGTATGGTGTGGCTCGCACCGGGCCTTCTACTGATTATTCTAGACTAACGCCATTGCCAAAGGGTACCCGTTCGGCTGTAACGGGAAAAACGGGTGAATGGCTGCGTTTGGAATATGGTGCTTGGATTAAAAGCGCGGAAACTGTGACTTTACCCAACGCGATCGTCCCAAATACAATAATTCGTAGTGTCGCTTCCAGTCAAACTAAAACCGAAACCTTGGTAAGTTTCCCATTACAAACTCCCGTACCCGTGAGCGTCAAGCAGGATGCGGATAAATTTACCTTAACGCTGCACAACACTACCGCTCAAACTGACACCATTCCATTTAATGATAATCCGTTTATCTCAATGATGGATTGGCAACAAATACCTCCTTCTCCAGGAGTAAATTCTGGTGCAGTGCAATATGTTTTTAATCTGAAGAAAAATCAACATTGGGGATACAAATTGGCATATGAAGGAACAACTTTAAAGTTAAAATTACGTCATCCTCCCCAATTAGCTCGTAGCAGACGGAAACCTTTATCAGGAATTAAGATTTTATTAGACCCCGGACATGGTGGTGAAGAATCGGGAGCCACTGGACCAACGGGCTTAGCAGAAAAAGATGTAAATTTAACTGTATCCAAGCTGCTGCGTGAAGAATTGGTTAAACGAGGCGCAACAGTGGTAATGACGCGGGAAGATGATAAATTTGTATCATTAGACCAAAGGCAACTAATAATTTCTCAAGAAGAACCCACCTTATCATTATCTGTTCATTACAATGCTCTTCCCGATTATGGTGATGCAGAAAAAACCAAGGGTGTAGGAATGTTTTGGTATCATCCCCAAGCCCATAGTTTGGCTGTATTTCTACATAATTATTTAGTTGAGAAATTAGATAGACCTTCCTATGGTGTATTTTGGAACAACTTAGCGTTAACTCGTCCTGAAGCAGCACCATCACTACTCTTGGAATTAGGTTTTATGAGCAACCCAGAGGAATTTGAGTGGGTGACAAATCCTAAACAACAGAAAAAATTAGCGCAAACTCTTGCTGATGGGATTACAAAGTGGTTAAAAAGTAATTCTTAAATTGATGCTTAAAGAGTATTGCATTTTAAGTACAACAACTAAGCGATCGCGTATCTAATTTTTGTATAATAAGCGGGCATCTTGCCCGTCTAAGTGTCCTTAACCAAAATAACTGCTAGTAGTTCACCACATAAGTTATGAGGAGTATTAGCTGAGTCCTATTTATAGGACTTATGCTATCAGACAGGGACTTGCAGTCCCTGGCGGATTGGATGCCACCCGTCAAAATTAATGTAGTGGAATACTAGTACTTGACCACATAAGTTATGAGGGGTTAGCGTAGTGCGTGTGCGTAAGCGCAGACTCACGAAGTGTGCGCGTTCACCGCAAGGTGTTCCCGCAGGGAAGCGCAAGCGTCCCGCGATCTTTCTACCACGAGCGAGCAAGATGCTCGCACTACGAAAATTTTATCCATCAAAATTAATGTGGTGGAATACTAGTAATAGTTCTTTTCATTAATATCTTTATTCATACTGACTTGTTAGATAATAAATAATCAAAAATTACGAATAAAAAGTATGTACTTATTGATGTATTTATAAAGTTTTACAAATATTTATCCAAATACTTATATATTTACCCATCAAAACACGAATATGTTTAAACTTTGTTAAATTATAACCGAAAAGACGATTAAAAAAGAAAAAAGAAGCCTTGTCTATCCAAAACCATGCTATTTTTTCCGGAATTTTACGGTAACTTTATAATTACTTTACTATAAACGGCTGTTTCTACACATTAACTTTATAGTAGTATGTTTAAATGATTCCAATTGAAGTTATATTAAAGTTTGTTCGCAGAAAAATGAAGAAATAGACATAAACCATTGTATTTTGTCTAAATCCTAATTGTTTTTGATTCATAAGTTTTTGCTTGAAGCTAATTATTTAAAATCCTTTAGCCTCTGCTGCGGTAACGATGAGTGTTCACATCCAAATCCAAGCTGTTGGTTGATTAATATGATGACCAAACAAGATTGGAAATCCTCGGATTATAACCATGTGAAAACCGCATTTTAATTGCGCTTGTTCCGTAGAGTCATTTGAGTTTCCCTAATTATTGGTAGACCTGGCTAGTCGTTTCATTTTAAACGTAGTATCGTTTGGATACAGGTGATGATACAGGTGCAGTTACTGAACGTAAATATTCACAATGTCGCGATGAGCGACCTGTTAAATAATCTGCGAGACGGTGGTCTTGTAGTGACTCCCAACGTAGACCACCTGATGAAGTTGCAGAGAGACCCTGATTTTTATGGAGTTTATCAAGAAGCAGAATACAGAGTTTGCGATAGCAAAATATTGATGTATGTATCTCATTTCTTAGGAACACCCATACGAGAAAAAATATCCGGTTCCGATCTGTTTCCAGCTTTTTATACTTATTATAAAAACGATGAAAGCATAAAAATTTTTTTACTTGGAGCCGCAGATGGAATTGCGGAGATCGCTCAGAAAAATATTAATTCTAAGGTAGGGAGAAATATCATTGTCGATACTTACTCACCCCCTTTTGGATTTGAGAAAGATGGAGAGGAATGTCAGAAAATTTTGAACATGATTAATTCTTCAAATGCAACTGTTTTAGCAATTGGAGTGGGCGCTCCCAAACAAGAAATATGGGTTGCAAAACATAGAAAACATTTGCACAAAATCGAGATATTTTTGGCAATCGGTGCAACTATTAACTTTGAAGCTGGAAATATCAAACGTTGTCCAAAATGGATGAGTGAAGTTGGTTTGGAGTGGCTATATAGACTTTCAAGCGAACCGAAGAGGCTTTGGAAAAGATATATCATGGATGCGCTTCCATTCCTTTATTTAATCTTCAAGCAACGGCTTAAACTGTATAAAAATCCGTGGTCGAAAGTGAAACGAAATCGAACTAATAATATTTTGTCTGCTTTCAAAGGTTTTAAGAGGATGTAGAAGTTATTTGTACTTCTCTTAAAAAACATACCAAACTATAAAAAACTGGTATTTCTCTTTGATTTTTTTGTACTATTACCACAATTAAAAAATACGTAACCCCATCAGGAGCTATGGAGAATAATAACTATCCTGAAGAGATAGATATACAAAAGTATTTGCTGGTTTTGAAACGCCGCTGGCTAGTAGCAACAATTGTTTTCGCTGGTTTTGCTGGTTTTGCAGCTTTCAATTGGATAACTCAAAAGCCTGCCTCTGAAGCTACAGGGAAACTACTTTTTCGAGCAGATAACACCTCATCTCTAACGGGTGCTGGAAAAGACATTGGTCATTTAGAATCAATCAAACGCGAAGCTAACCCTTTAGATACGCAAGCAATAATTTTGCAGTCCGAACCAATAATTAAGGAAGTTGTAAAGTCTCTGGATCTTGAAGAAAAAAATGGTCAACCTTTAAATCCAGATTCAATATCTATCAGTACTGGTTCAATTGTAGGTACTGATATAATGAGAGTTTCTTACACATCTGATAATCCAGAATTAGCTATAAAAGTAGTTAATAATGTGATGGAAGCCTATATTAAACAGAATATTGATAGCAACAGTTCTGAAGCGATCGCAGCAGGAAGGTTTATTGAGCGACAATTGCCAGGAGCGGAAAAAGAATTAAACAACGCAACAAGAGAATTACGAGATTTCAAACAGAAAAATCAAGTAATCGAGTTAAAAGAAGAGAAAATTAAAGCAGTTGATATTATTAATGAAATAGATAAAGAATTAGCCGAGGCTAAATCGGACTTTGCTGAAATAAGCGCGAGAGAAAATGAAGTCAGTCGTCAAGTAAATTTACCTTTGGATAAGGCTATAGATATAACTTCTTTAAGTCAAGTCAAAGGGGTACAGGAAGTATTAGATGAATTACAAAAAGTACAAACTGAATTAACAACTTTAAGAACTACACGGACTAACGCTCATCCATCTATTGTGGATCTTGAACAAAAAGAAGCTGCTTTAAATAATTTATTGCAGAAGCGAACAATTGAGTCTTTAGGATATCAAGCGCGGATTGCTCCAAGCAGTTTACAAATAGGACAAGTTAAGCAAAACTTGACTGCCGAATTTGTTGACTTACACTCACAGCGCTTAGGTTTGGCAAAGAAGATAGAATCTTTGTCTGAACTAAGGAATATTTACAAGCAGAGGACTGAAAATATTCCAAATTTAGAGAGAATGCAAAATCAGTTAGAACAAAGATTATCAATAGCCCAAAAAAGTTACGAAAACCTCAAGGCAAGATTAGAAGAAACTAAATTAGCAGAAAATCAAACTGTGGGGAATGCCAGTATCGTTGAAAAAGCGAGGGAAGTACATCCTAGTCCTCAAGATCAGAAAAAGAGATTTCTAATTAGTTTTGGTAGCCTCTTTGTTGGTTTATTACTAAGTATCGGTTCGGCTTATTTTGCAGATTTGATTGATCGAAGGCTGAAAACTGCTAAAGAAGCGGAGAATCTTTTTGGCTACACCTTGCTCGGGTTAATTCCCAAATTCGATATTAATACTGGTAATATATCTGCTGTAAAGAATCAAATTGCAGGAGTATCCGAAAGAGTTATTGTTGCAACTTCACCTCGCACGGTAATTCACGAAGCATATCAAATGCTTCAAGCTAACTTGAAATTTATCAGCTTAGATAAGAAAGTTCGCTCAATTGTAGTCACAAGTTCTGTAGCAGGTGAAGGTAAAACAGAAGTCGCAGCTAATTTAGCAGCAGTTATGGCACAGGTAGGAAGACGAGTGCTGTTAATTGATGCCGATCTGCGTCAGCCATCTCAACATCATCTTTGGGGTTTAATTAACTCTATTGGTTTGAGTAATGTGATGGTTGGAGAAAACAATTTAGAAGATGCCGTGCAAATAGTTGCGGATAATCTATCAGTGCTAACATCAGGCGTTATGCCGCCGAATCCCCTAGCATTAATCGATTCAGAGCGAATGACAAGTTTTATAGAGATGCTGTCTGTTAATTACGATTACATAGTTTTTGATACTCCTCCTTTAGTTGGAACTGCGGAGACTGCGGTTTTATCGCAAATGGTGGATGGCGTTTTGGTTGTAGTTAGACCTGGATTAGTAGATTCAGCGAGTGCTAATGCTGCAAAGTCTTTACTAGAAAGGTCGGAGGCGAATGTTTTGGGAATTATTGCCAATGGTGTAAATGTCAAGCACGAGCCAAATAACTATTTCTATTACAGTAGTCCTCAATCTGAATCGAGCGCTGAGAAAGTGGACGCGGGGATAATGCGTTCTTAAATCTAGAAGTTAGAAGTGAATACTCGACCCGAACACTAATCAAAGGTGAACTATGAGTACCCAACTGAACGAAATAACAAATTACAGCCAAACGCAAATGTCAGCTAATGATTTGAGTTTGTGGGAGCAGTTGAAGGAAGACTGGACAACTCACGGACGAGATTGGACGCGACCGGGATTTCGAGCCGTTGCAGTTCATCGTTTCGGAGTTTGGCGGATGAAAGTTAAATCCAAATGGATGCGATCGCCTTTAACTTTGATATATAAAATGATGCATCGTAAGGTTCGCAATACTTACGGAATTGAAATACCATTTACCGTTAAACTAGGGCGGCGCGTGGTTGTCGAACACCAGGGTGGGATTGTAATTAACGGATTTTGTGCAATTGACGATGATTCGATTATTCGTCAGGGAGTGAGTTTAGGTAATCGTTATTTAGAGCGTCCTTTGGAAGTGCCGAAGTTGGGAAAAAGGGTAAATGTAGGAGCGGGAGCCAAGATTTTTGGCGATATTTTTATTGGAGATGGAGCGAATATCGGAGCTAATGCGGTTGTTTTATGTGATGTACCACCGGGAGCAACCGCAGTAGGCATACCTGCAAAGATAGTTTGTAAAACTATAAAACAAGTAAATTAAGGTGACGACCGATGTTTATGAATCAGTTATTAGGATGCATTTATACCGTATTATTTGCTTGTGCCGTCTGGTTATTTGTTCTGTGCAGCGTGCTTTTTATAGAATGTATGGTGGCATTATTGCCGATTCCTCGAATTAATACTTACTACAGACAAGATATTAAAGATGTTGAATTTACTGTTTTAATTCCGGCTCATAATGAAGAAGTTGTAATTGGTTCGACGTTAGAAAATTTGAAATTAAAGTTAAATAGCTTACATAGGGTCGTAGTAGTAGCTGATAATTGTACTGATAATACTGCGGAGATTGCCCGTACCGCTGGAGCCACAGTTATCGAACGTCACGAACCGAATTTGAGGGGTAAGGGATACGCTTTGGATTATGGTTTATGCTTTTTAGAATCGCATCCGCCTGATGTTGTGGTCTTTTTAGATGCTGATTGTCAAGTTTCAGAAAATGCCATTGAACAACTTATCCAAAAAGCTATAACTACAGGAAGACCCGTGCAAGCAACATATTTGATGGCACAGCCGAGTAATAGTACAGCCAAGCAATCGGTTTCAGCATTTGCTTTTAGGGTCAAAAATCAGGTTCGTTTGCTTGGTTTAGCCAAACTGGGGATGCCTTGTTTGTTGACTGGTACGGGTATGGCTTTTCCTTTCGCTGTAATTCGCTCTGTGAATTTAGCTAGTGGCAGTATCGTCGAAGACATGAAATTAGGTATAGATTTAAGTATTGCGGGCTATCCACCATTATTTTGTCCGCAAGCTCAGATCGAGGGGATTTTACCGCAGCAAACGAAAGCAGTAAAAAGTCAGCGAAAGCGTTGGGAACACGGTCATTTAAATACTTTACTCACTTATGTGCCAACTTTATTCAAAGAATCAGTACAACAAAAACGATTTGACCTGTTGGTAAGTGCTATTGACTTGTGCGTGCCACCTCTATCTTTATTCGTTTTAATCTGGTTTTCTGCCTTAGTATTTTCTTTGATAAGCGCAATATTTACAGCAACATGGTTGCCCTTAATTACGATCATTGCGGGTGGATGTTTATTTTTTGCGAGTGTGATAGCAGCCTGGACTAAATTTGGGCGTACCGATTTACCTTTGTTAGAACTTTTGGCTATACCTTTTTATATTATGAAAAAGATACCTATATATTTTCAATTTTTGGCTCAACCTCAGAATACTTGGATTCGTACAGAAAGAGATTCAATTAATATGTGATTAAATAAGAAAATGTCTAAACCCTTACGGATTATTTATGCTCTTGGTCCAGAAGATGCTGTCGAAGCTTATCATTGCTGGATTAATAAAGAAGATACACCTTCACAAGTATCGGTTGCCTTCTCTAGTCAATTCTATGATGTTTGTCAGGAATTAGATGCTTCATGTTATGTAATTGCAAGCTCGAATCAAAAAGAATTTGTTAAAAGCGAGGGTTTTATCGTTGAACATCGTCCGTTACTATCGTCGGGAGCCAAGGGAATTTTATTTCACTTAGGATATATCGGCAACGGATTATTATTACTCTTACAGGCAATACGCTTTAAAGCAAATGTTGTGGTTGTAGATAGTGGTACAACCTATTGGTTTGTATTGTCTTTGTTTTCTGGGTTCGGAATCAAAGTTATACCATCCCTACATTGTTTGCTGTGGCGCAAGTATTTACCCTTACGCTTAATTGATAAATTGAATGTAAAACTTAGTACAAATTTATTTGCTCGTGACTCTCAAGCAATACTTGTAGCCTCAGAAGATATTTCCAAGCAAATTTCTGAATTAACAAATGGTAAACACCGACCTATTTTAGAATTTCTTTCTACTTATCGCCGAGCAGACTTTGCTGATATTAACGAATCACATCCAGAGCATTCACCTTTTCAAATTTTGTTTGCGGGTAGGGTTGAGCAAAATAAAGGAGTTTTTGACCTGCTGGAAATTGCCAAGCGTTTTGCTGTTGACAGACTTGATATTATTTTCAATATCTGTGGTGAGGGGTCGGCTTTAGAAAGTTTACGCCGTCAAACGATTCAAGCTGGAATTAATAAGTCTTTTATTTTTCATGGGTACTGTAGTAAATCGCAGATGCGGGAAATGTATCGCCACTCTCACGTTGTCATTGTACCAACGAGAACAAACTTTAGCGAAGGTTTCAACCGCGTAGTCTGTGAAAGCATATTATCTGGTCGTCCCGTGGTTACTTCCGCAGTCTGTCCGGCGTTGTCTTACGTTCGTGAAGCTGTTATGGAAGTTCCTCCCAATGATATTAGGGCTTATGGCGATGCTTTACTCTCACTATACGGCGATCGCCAACTTTACGAACAAAAGAAGCAAAGGTGCTTGATACTGCAAGAAAAGTTTTATGACACTACAAAGAGTTGGGGAACTGCTTTAAAATCTATTTTGCTTTCAATAAAGTCTGAACCCATAAATTAACTACCAATGAGATAATTGGCGATTCCTAATATACTGTATCAAATAAGCGAGGACAAAAATCAATTGAAAATTATAAATTAAATCCAAATAAATTATCAATAAATAATTTGACTAATAAATGACGTGAAAAAACAACATCTAGAAATAGCTGAAAAAATCTTTGTGATTATTGGCTTAACTTTTTTCTCTGGAGGTTTTGCTGTTGGTTCTACTAAAACTTCGCCAGGAATAATCTCAGAGTCAATAATATCAATAATTAGATATTTTGTTTGGTCAACTTCTCTGATCTTGATTTGCTTTAGTTATAAAAGAGCTTTACATATAGCTAGTAAAGATATCTTTATTTGGATACTGACAGCAATAGTTTATTCATCATCTATATGGTCGGTTAATCCTGAGTTCACTGAAAAATTTATGCCAGAAGTTTTACAAATGACTTCATTTGGTTTATATTTTGCAACAAGATTTAGTCTAAAACAACAGGTAAGATTAGTTGCTTGGACATTTGGTCTTGGAGCTATATTAAGTATGCTTGTTGTCTGGCGTTTACCTAGCGCTGGCTTGCACTGGCACGACCATCCAGGTGCGTGGAAAGGAATTTATGATTACAAAAATACCTTTGGTAGCTTGATGGTTTTAAGTTCAATAGCCTTCTTATTGTTGCCTATTAATAATCTCAAACATCGCCGATATAAATGGGCTGGTTTTGTAATATCGCTGTTATTTATAATATTTTCAACTTCAAAAACTTCTATTGTTGTTTCTTTTGTCACTATCTCAATTGTGCTATTTTATCAGAAATTTAGATGGAAAGGAAAAGTTAGCGTATTTTATATAGATGCTGTATTGCTTTTTGCTGGTTCGATTGCCACGATAGTGATTGGTTTATGGGTAGAAATCTTAGGTCTTATGGGTAAAGACGCTACTTTAACAGGGCGAACACCTATGTGGAATGTAGCGTTCACGGAACTGATGAGAGAACCTTGGTTTGGTTTTGGAAGAGGAGCATTCTGGGCAGAAAAAAGTAAATATGCAATTGAGGCAGGCTATGCAGTCTCGGAAGGTTTTGTGCCTCCTCATGCCCATAATGGTTTTATTGATATAATGCTCGATGTTGGTTTTGTTGGTTTTTTTCTTTTTCTGATTAGTTTTGGCATAGTTTACTTTCGCTCGCTAAAACTAGCTTATGGGTCTGAGAATTTAGAGGATATGTGGCCTTTAGCTTATCTATTATTTTTAACTTTAAATAACATGATGGAAAGTTATCTGCTACGTCTTGCTAACGTATATTGGGTTCTGTATATAGCGGTTGCTTTTTCGGTTAGGGCAAGAAAAACAATCAGTATTAATACAACCCAGAAAAAACCAGCATTAACTAGATTTTCGCAACGGAATTCTCAAAATGCATTTTTAAAGTAATGCACTTAAGCGCGAACAAGTTTGATAATGCAACTCTAATAGATAAAATTAACTGGAGGTTTGAATAAAAGATATTAACTAGAAGGTCTGTTATTGTTGGGTGAAATTTTAAAACTCAACACCCAACTTACCTCAACTTTTTATGTTATTTTTCCAGAAATTGGACGATATCCATGATGCCGATGATAATTAGCTGTTGCTCTAGCAACTTGATTGCGAAATACATTGATGGCAAACTCTCCTATCCGACTGACTTGAGTTCGCTGACACCACCGAGAATATCTTTGCGCTACAAGTCCTCCAAGAACATCATGCCATTGTTGTACAATACGCTCTACGGTGAAATCTTGCGAACGTTCAAGCCCATTGGCAATCATCTTTTGATATAAAGAAGGTTCATTTTTTAGACGACGAATTGCATCGATCGCTTGTTGTGGTGTTCTGATCTCAATGAAGTCTAATGCATCTCGCCGTAGTTGAACGAATGCTGGTTCGGGTCCTAACAGTGCTGGTACACCTGCCATCCATGAGTTGACAAGCTTGCTAGCCGGTTTGACAAGGTAATCCTTGTGTGGTAAATCGCGCACTGCAATTACTAAATCGGCATCGCTATAGTCGTGCCATTGGACTGGTTGATTCTTTGGTTTTGGGCTAATTACCAACCGTACTCCCAACTTATCTAATTCTTGAATAAACTCTGGAGAACGAAATGCTTCATATAAATTACCTTCATGTCCTTTAAAAACCAAATTCTCAATTCGATTCCTTCTCTCTTGCTGGCGCGGGATCAAACCTGGTTGAGGCCAATGAGGAATTAATACATCTGTTTTCGATTCTACATTTGCCTGATTTTGAACTATGGCAAAATTAGATAAAACTGGTTTATGTCCGTCGCTACGACAGCCGACTACAAAACAAGAAAAAGGCTTTTGCCTCATGCGGAAATCTATCGCACTGACAACACAGATTTCTCCGGGTATAAAACGGTCGGATATTGATATATTCAAATGACGTTGCTTCAAATACAAATATGTCAGAATAATCCAACAATCTTCATTAGTAATGATTCGGCTATGAATCTTTTTGGGATCGGGAAGCGCATCTGATGAAGATAAGAATAAGTCCGACCACTTTTGTGGATGATTACATACAAATGTAACCGGAAATGGGAAAGGAGTTAACGTGTTCAGTTGCTCTGTTTGCATTATTTTTACTGATGCATTTGATAAACCTTTTTCAAGAATTAGAACATAGAAATCGGCTAATTTCAATAGAATAAAATTAACAAAAATATTAAATATTTGATCTGACTTTGAAAAAAATGGTAAATTGGCATTTGATAGAAGCTAATTGATAAAAATAACCACCGTAAAAAGTCCGAAATACTGATAGATTCCGAGCGAGCCGAAACAGAATAAAATTTCAAATATGGAGACAATTAATATGCACATAGCTTATGCAAAAGCCTCGGAATGGGCAAAACATAATTCCTTTGGTAAAGCTTGGCGATTAGAGCGGATGAAGCAATTTCTCGCTTTAGTAAAACCACCTTCCCACGCGAAAATTATTGACTTGGGAGGGCATATGCCGATGTGGCAATGGTTTGACCATGATTTTGAAGTGACGCTAGTAAATTTACCAGGTTCTTATAAAAGTACTGGTAAGTTTGGAAAATATACTTTAGTTGAAGGAGATGCGACTAATTTATCCGACAGCTTCGCGAATAAATCCTTCGATATCGTATTTAGTAATTCAGTTATCGAACACGTTGGAGATGAATCAAAGCAAGCTGATTTTGCATCTGAAGTAATGCGTTTAGCTAAAGGCTATTGGGTACAAACGCCAAGTAATTATTGGCCTATTGAGCCGCATACTGGTGTCATTGGTTATTGGTTACTACCGGAATTCGTGCAAAAAAAATTACAGAAATCCTGGGAAAAGAAATTACCCGTTTGGACGGAGATGGTCAGAGGTACGAGAGTGCTTTCTAAAAATCGAATGCGCGAACTGTTTCCCGATAGCAAGTGTTACGTAGAACGGAAGCTTTTATTAGAAAAGTCTTATGCTACTTACAAGCCTTTTCAAGCTGATTAGGATTTTAATAAATAAGACACGCATTTATCCTGTCTATTAATTAAAATAGTTTTTCTATTTTATATTTTGATTTCAAAAAATAGATTACGGGAGAGAATAAGTGAATGCAATTGGAGTAGTTGTAATTGGACGTAACGAAGGAAGTCGGCTCAAACAATGTTTGCTCTCAATTTTAGGAAAAGTAAAAACAGTTGTTTACGTTGATTCTGGTTCTACTGATGGCAGCGTTGAATTAGCTCGTAATTTGGGCGTTAATGTTGTTGAGCTAGATCTATCAATTCCCTTTACTGCTGCTCGTGCCAGAAATGCGGGATTTGAATATCTACTGCAAATAGAACCGTCAGTTGAGTTTGTGCAGTTCGTGGATGGAGACTGTCTGGTAGTAGACGAATGGCTGGAAAAAGCAACCCAGATACTGAATGCGAAACCTGAAATTGTGGTAGTTTGCGGTAGAAGACGGGAAGAATTTCCCACCAATATTTACAATCGCTTATGCGATATTGAATGGGATACTCCCGTGGGTGAAGCTAAAGCCTGCGGTGGTGATGCGATGATGCGCGTCAAAGCTTTGAAACAGGTTAATGGCTTTAATCCCACTTTGATCGCTGGAGAAGAACCAGAATTATGCGTGCGATTACGTCAAGCTGGGGGCAAAATCATGCGTATAGATGCCGAAATGACTTTACACGATGCTCAAATTATGCATTTCAGGCAGTGGTGGAAGCGTTCGATTCGTAACGGACACGCTTATGCTGAAGGTGCCTTTATGCACGGAAAATCTCCTGAAAAACATTGGGTCAAAGAAAGTCGTAGAATTTGGGTTTGGGGTTTAATATTGCCACTTTTAGCAGTTGCTAACGCCTGGTTAACTAATGGGATAAGCATCATCTTACTTTTAGGGGCTTATGCTCTATTAGCTTCTCGTGTCTATAAATATGCGAAAACAAGAGAAATTGCTTCTTCTGATGCATTGCTTTATAGTCTGTTTTGCGTATTAGATAAATTTCCTGGAATTATAGGTCAGATTCAGTTTCATTTATCCCGCTTATTAAGAAGGAAATCTACTATTGTTGAGTATAAAGGTATAGCAGCTAGTTAATAATAGTTAGGAGTTAGTACCACCGGACTTATTAATCAGTGTCATCCATTTAATCCGTGTTCGGAGTTAGGAGTTGAAGTAAAGAATAATCAGTAAAAAAATTATGCTACTTAAAAATGTATTTAAGATTTCTAATTTAGTTAGAAAGAAAGATACCACCTTTTCTAAAGAATCAATAACTCCGGTTAACCAAAATAGCAATAAAAATAATTTATCCTACAAATCTATTGCCATCGTTGGTTGTGGGTATGTTGCTGATTATTACCTTAAAACTCTCTCAATGCATCCGCAATTAAAACTTGTGGGAGTGATGGATAAAATTGGCGATCGCGCTACTAAGTTTGCTAACTACCATAATGTAGATCGCGTTTACGAAACTTTGACCGAAATACTTGAGGATAATACGGTCGATATAGTCTTAAATTTGACTAATCCACGCAGTCATTACGAAGTTTCTAAAGCTTGTTTGGAGGCTGGGAAACACGTTTATTCGGAAAAACCGTTTGCAATGCAAATGGAACAAGCCAAGGAACTCGTGGATACAGCTTTATCCAAAAGTTTATATCTTTCCTCCGCCCCATGCAGCCTATTGAGCGAAACCGCGCAAACAATGTGGAAAGCATTGCGAGAAAATCAGGTGGGAAAAGTTCGCTTAGTTTATGCGGAAATGGACGACGGGTTAGTTCACCAAATGCCTTATCAAAAATGGCTGAGTGAATCGGGTACACCTTGGCCTTACAAAGATGAATTTGAAGTTGGCTGTACGTTAGAACACGCAGGTTACTATGTAAACTGGCTGACAGCTTTCTTCGGTCCTGCGGAGACTGTTTCGGCATTCTCGTCTTGTGTAATTCCAGATAAACAGACTGATGTACCGTTAGATATTGATGCTCCTGACTTTTCTGTAGCCTGTATTAAATTTGCATCTGGAGTAGTTGCGAGATTAACCTGTAGTATTGTTGCACCTCATGACCATTCTTTAAAGATTATTGGCGATGACGGTATACTCGGCATTGATGATTGCTGGTATTATGGAACCCCCGTTTATATCCGTCGCAGTCTTACTATAGGACGAAAAAGACTTGAAGGTGTTTGGAAGAAAAATTATCCTTTAGTCAAAAAAGCGCCCAAATTTGGATATAAAGGGGCGCAACAAATGGATTTTTGTCGGGGTGTGGCAGAAATGGCTGATGCGATGATCGAAAATCGTCCTTGTAGACTATCACCTAGATTTTCACTACACAATAATGAAATAGTATTAGCAATTCAAAATTCTTTAGAAACGGGTTCTCCTTATAAAATGACTACTTCCTTCGAGCCTGTAGAGCCGATGGATTGGGCGAAGTAGGAGAGGGGGGATGGGGGGATGGGGGGATGGGGAAGAGGGGGAAGAGGGGGTAGGTAATTATTATTAATTCCTAACTCATAACTCATAACTCATAACTCATAACTCTTAACTCCTAACTTATAATGCCCAATGCCCAATTCCTAACTCTTGGTAACTGGCAACTGGTAACTGTCAACTGGTTGCAGTGCTTTGCTCATGATTTTGTACAGTTTTTGAGCTTCAAGATTAATATTAAATTCTTTTTCTACTTTGTTTCTGCCTGCGGTGCCGAATTTGGCTCTGAGTTCGCAGTCATTCAGTAGTTTTTCGATGCTATTAGTAAGAGAAGTTGTATCTCCGGCAGGTACGATGTAGCCGCTAACGTTATTTTCTACTAATTCACAGACCCCGGCGATTTGGGTCGCAACTACGGGTACTCCTGCGGCCATTGCTTCCATTAAGACTACGGGTACTCCTTCAGCAAAGCTGGATGAAATAAATACGTCTGCTTCCTCAAAGTATTTACGTACTTCCGCTTGCGATTTGTAGCCCACAAAATTTACATTATCGCTCAAGCCTAAATTAGCCGTCATTTGCTCTAAATAAGTGCGATCGCTGCCGTCACCAATTACTGTTAAGATCAAATCCCGATGCTGTTGCTTCAAAGAAACTAAACTTTCTAAAAGTATCGGTAAGCCTTTGACAATAGTCAGTCTGCTGACAAAAAGTAAACGTTTTCCTTTTCCTTTATGTGACACTACTTTAAATAATGCTGGGTCGATACCGCAGTGAACTATATGCAAGCGATTCCATTTTTTAATGGGTGCAAATATCATTCCCTGACTGCGACAATAGTTACTAATGCAACTTACAAATAAAGCCCTGTTTATTTTCTCATCCAGTCTCCAATGATACGGTTGAAAGAAGATATAGGGACCGTGTAAGGTAAAGCTGTAACTAAAGCCTCCCAAGGAAGCTGCTAACATCGCAACGCTACAGCTAGAATCTCCAAAATGGTTGTGTAGATGGGGAATTTGCCTCTTTTTAATTTCTTGAGCGAGAATACCTGCTTCTAAAAAGTAGAACAACTGATATATATTGCCGCGCAATCCATATATTCTTGTTGACCAAGCTAATTTAAGCGCTGTCAAATACCTTGAGGGTGAAGCGAATAATAGATTTAAATGCGATCGCAGCAATTTTATGGGGTGTGGAGGGAGAATATAAAAAGTTTGATTTCGTTCTTGTTTTTGTTCTTCTCCTACCATATGTTCTTCACCTGTAGGTCGCACGGAAAAAGTGTGTATTTCTGCTCCTAATTGACGAAGAGTCGCAACTTCACGTTGAATAAAAGTATCCGTAGCTCTAGGATATTCTCCCGTAAGATAGGCAATACGCATAAATCAGGTTAAAGGTGGAAGGTTAAAGGTTAAAGGTTATAAGTTAGGAGTTATTTTTTAATTTCTCCCATCTCCTTGTTCTATTTGTGCGATCGCGAAGCAATACCCGTTTTATTTGCTACATCCCAAAGCGCATCTATCTCGCTACAGCTACGTTTTAAAGCTTCATTTAAGGAATATTTGGGCTGCCAATCTAGTATATTTTGGGCTTTTTCGTTACTGTAGCTAAACGGTTTGAAGCGGGCTTCTAGTCTTGCTGGTATCAAGATTCCGGGTAGCTTAATTCCTAATAATATTTTGTGAGATAACCAAGCGCTACGGGATAACAAACGCATCAATGTCCAATTAATCCCAATGGAAGGCTGACGTGGTAACAATTTGACTATTTTTTGGGCATAAACTTTTTGGGTTGGTAAATCCGAGTCAACAATATTCAAAGTTTCACCGATCGCTTCTCGACGAGAACAAGCGCTAACTATTGCTTGAGCGCAGTTTTCTACATAAGTAAGGGGAAGCTGGGCGTTTCCACCAATCCGAATCCACAGACGATTTTTTAAATTTATCCCTAAATGGGCATTCCATAAATTGTTTCTTCCGTAAACTATCCCCGGACGGAGAATTGTCACTTCTCCCCGATTTGTCTGTTCAAAATCTCGAAACAAACTTTCTTGAATTAATTTAGTTTGGGCGTAAATGTCCCTATAATTCGGCTGACTTTCGATAGCTGAATCTTCGTTGATAACGCGATCGCGAATATTTAAGTAGTCGTACACGCTAAATGTACTGATTGCCACCAAACGCTTGATATCCGCTACTACCATTGCTTTAAGTAAATTCTCGGTAGCGGCAACAGTATTTGCATACTGCGTATCGTAGTTACCCTGTTTAGCTGCGGCTAAATGTACTACGGTGTCTATACCTTCTAAAGCATCTTCGAGTCCTTTTGATTCGGTTAAATTAATACGGATTAATTCTAAATTGTCAGCATTGCACCAAGGTAAACGTTTTTCATCTGATGTATGCCTAATTACAGCACGTACTTGAAAACCGTGTCGCAATGCTTCAGCAACTACATACTTTCCTAAAAAACCAGATGCTCCTGTTATCAGTAATTTCATATCTGACAGTTTGTGTAATTTTTATAGCCTTTAGATTTTTACTTTACTGCAATAAATGCTTTATTCTATTATTTTCCAGATAACTGTTGCAAAAGCAAGGAAATACCAATTGATATTATTAAAAGAAAGAAAATTATTCTAAAAGCTAAGTTGCTTATATCCTAAATAATAGATAGCACTCAAGGTCGAAATTTAAACCAAGTATTATCTATATTAAATCTTACTTTAAAACTGTAACCATTACTAATTCAATCAATTATACACTTGATTCCTTCGTTAAAGTTATCATATAAGTATGGTAAAACTACTTAACTTCCTGTAAAATAAGCTGCTTTATTTATAATTTTTTGAAGTTAAAAAAGTCTTAATTGTCATTATTTGAATAGTAATCTTTACAAAAGCTTTAAATAAAACCTATTTTCTACATCTGAAATTTATATTTTAGCGGTGATTTTACTTTGAGAATAAATTATGTTATTGTTTCAAATGTTTAAAGATTTTGTAAATAAAACTCATTCGTGTAAATTCTAGTAAGTTTGCGTATGATTGTTGAAATTTCTTTAAAGTTAAGACTTAAAAAAAATAAACTTAAATATGGCTTTATAACCGTAGTTTAAATATTTTATTTTGAAAAAAGCTTTGATCGGGAGAAAACTATCATCTAGTTAATTGTGTAATGTAGCCTAACATTTCATCCTAACATTCAATTGGCTGGCGACTATGATTATGCTACAAAAATACAGATAGAATGCTTCCAATTATGACTTGCTCCTGTTTGTTATCTGATAATTGACTTGGCTTTATCAGTCAAATTGTTTTAATAATTATGACATCTTTGAAAAAGCTTGCTATTCGGGGTGCAATTTGGACGCTCGCGGGTTATGGAACCAGTCAAGTATTCCGATTTGCCAGTAATCTGATTTTGACTCGCCTGCTAGTACCAGAATATTTTGGTTTAATGGCTTTAGTTAATACTTTTAGGGCTGGTATCGAATTGTTTTCAGACCTCGGTATTCCTCAAAGTATTGTTAATAATAAACGAGGTGATGAACCAGATTTTCGTAATACTGCCTGGACTTTACAGATTATTCGGGGCTTTATACTTTGGTTTTTCTGCTTGCTACTTACTGTACCATTAACAAATTTTTACGATGACCCTCGACTAATATGGTTAATTCCACTGATGGGATTTTCCTCTGTAATTGATGGCTTTTGTTCCACTGCTACTCTCACTTGCGAACGTCGAATTGATTTGGGTAGATTGACTCGATTCGACTTAATTATACAAATAATGACTATATCTACTTTTATTATCTGGGCTTGGGTAAGCCCTAGTATTTTTGCTTTAGCGATGGGAGTAGTATTAGGAGCGATTTACAGAACTGCGAGCAGTTATTTATTAATACCGGAATATACTAACCGCTTTGCTTGGGATGCTTATGCATTGAAAGAGATTTTATCTTTCGGTAGATGGATGTTTATTTCATCAGCATTGATGTTCGTATCAGAACAAGCAGACCGTCTAATTCTTGCCAAACTTCTGTCATTTAAGCTTTTAGGTATTTACACAATTGCTTATACTTTGGCAAGTATACCGCGAGAGATAATTAAAAAACTTAGTTTTAGGGTTATTTTCCCCGCAATTTCCAATCAATTGGATTTGCCGCGAGCCAGTCTTCGAGAAAAGATTCTTCGTCAGCGAAGAACTTTACTATTAGGATGTGCAATTTTATTAGCGTCTTTAGTCACCTTGGGCGATCTAATTATTGGCACGCTTTATGACCAAAGGTATGAAGAGGCACAATGGATGATGCCAATTCTGAGTTGTGGCATTTGGTTTTCCCTATTGTTTTACACAATCAGTCCTGCTCTTTTAGCAATAAAAAAACCGTTATATTCGGCTCAAAGCAACTTCGCTCGGTTTGTAATAATTGGTGTGGGATTGCCATTAGCTTTTTATCGTTTTGGTACTTTGGGAGCAATTATTACGATCGCGATCGGTGACTTTCCCTTATATATAGTTAATATTTTAGGACTAAGACAAGAAAAACTGTCCTGTATTGCTCAAGATATCCAAGCTACAGCCTTTTTCCTCGGCATACTTGCACTATTTCTTTTAATTCGTAATTTACTGGGTTTTGGATTTCCATTTCAAAGCATAATTTAAATAAATAATTATATTTTGAAGATCGGTTAATTTCATAATTCTGTTTAAATAAAAATATCATGATATCAACAATAGATAACAATAGTCAAAACTCCTTGCGAGTAGTATTAGTGGCAGAGAATGTATCTCGCCGCATGGGTGGTGAATCGGGCAAAAATCTTTATTATTTCTATCTGTTTCAGGAACGCGGTATTGATTTACAGATAGTTTGTCATGCAAGGGTTAGAGAGGAACTTCGTCAAGAATTTCCTCACGACCAAGATTTTAATAAATTTCACTTTATTGAAGATAATTGGTTACAAAAAAGTATCTGGCGAGTCGGTAAATTATTTCACTACAGGATTGAAGATTTAATATTTCTACAAATGGTGCATTGGATTACTCAAATCCAGGCTAGAAAAGTGGTGAAAAAACTTATTAAAAGTCAAGATATTCATATTGTTTTTCAGCCTTCACCAATTACACCCAAAGGATTGAACTTTATGTACAATTTAGGTGTACCAGTAGTACTTGGACCTTTAGCAGGTGGTGTTGATTTCCCTCCAGATTTCCGCTACATGGATTCTAAATTTGCTGTTGTGTCAGTGACTTTAGGAAGGTTACTTTCTAACATATTACATCGATTTGTACCGGGTAAATTGAAAGCAGAAACCTTAATTGTTGCCAACGACCTGACTAAAAAATCTTTACCAACAGGATGTAAGGGAAAGGTTTACGAGGTAATTGAATGTGGAGTTGATTTAGATATTTGGCAACCAAGAAAACAGCCAGAGACCAATCCGGAAAAACCAGTTCGTTTTGTGTATTTAGGTCGTTTTGTAGATTGGAAAGGAATTCAATTTTTAGTTGATGCTTTTAAACAAGTTGCTGACGAAACAAACGCCGTTTTAGAATTAGTTGGAGACGGAGAATTACGCGAAGATTTAGAAACACAAGTTGCCGATTTAGGTTTAGAAAATAACGTCAAATTTCGCGGCTGGATGAAACGCGAACAAGCATCAAAATTACTTTGCGAATGCGATGTTTTCGTAATGCCTTCCTTGCGCGAAGCTGGTGGTAATGCCGTTTTAGAAGCGATGGCTTTAGGATTACCCGTGATTGCAACAAAATGGGCTGGTCCGGCAAATACCCTACATCCTGACTGCGGTATTTGGGTCGAACCGACTTCGATAGAAGCTTTTGTGAATGGGTTCGCTTTATCAATGATTAAACTTGCTAATTCACCAGAATTACGTCGTCAAATGGGAGAAGCTGGTCCGAAACGAGTGCGTACTAACTACTTTGATTGGGATTCTAAAGTTGATCGGATTATTGAAATTTTCGATGAAACCCTTTCACGTCAACCAGAAGCTCAAAAAACTTGTCAACCTCGTAAGTTAACTTCTCAAACTTATACTTAAAGTCTAAGTATAAAATCCCTGTGCCTTTTTTAGAATAAAATTCATACAAAATATATGAATCTCTTGTTCCTTGTCTTTGGCAAGGAACACAGTGTTTTGAGGCTCTGCCTAGGGTGTTGATTTTAAGGAAAATTAACCATATTTTTTTCACATAATTTAATACAGTAATTAACTAGTTCCCAGTCGGAGACTATTGATGACAACTTAAGGATATAAACAATTTGTCAATAAGCAATAATGCTTAAATTTTGCTCTGAAAGCCAGGTTGGAAACAGCATTTTTAGTTAAGTAATCGCGAAATTTTGAATCCATGATTCCCAAATTTCGCTAAAAACTCAGTACGAAGCTTGATTTAATACCTTGCATTCACCTCGTTTTTAACGATAATTACGAGTTGACATCATTAATTTCACCTTAAGTTGTCACAAATAGACAGAGCCTGGGAACAAGAAAACAAGAAAAAAATATTTATCGTTGCACTACGCTATTACAACTTTTTTATTTTAATTTATTATTATTTCATCAGAATAAATCATGTTTTATTAAATCAAGCAACAAAAGGGCAAAAATAATCTTCAATAGGTAAATTCACTTAAAAAGTTGAATTAAAAATCTATAATGGCATATCATTTAGCCCTCAGCAGTTGTTTTGATTTAGAACATATCAAGCAAGATGCTCAGGTTGGTAAGAGTCCCGCTCATGTCATATTTGAAATTAGTCGGCTGTTAAACGCAAAAATACATCAGCCATGCAAATATTTTTTGCTACCAGTAGATCTTGTTCGTGAAAAGATTATAGGATGCAGACATAGTTGGGCTTTAGCACGTCAACTATCTATTAGACTTACTGGTGATGATGTAATATTTTGCACTGATGAGAACGTAGGTTTACCAATTGCTGCGCTCTGTGGAGGAAGAGAAAAGGGAGCGAAAGTAGTTGTATTTATCCATAACCTTAACAGACCGCGAGGACGTTTAGCCTTGAAGTTGTTTGGGATAAGAAAGCGCGTTGATTTATTCATGACAGCTAATCAAGAACAAGCTGATTTTTTGCGCGATTATCTGGATCTACCCGAGAATCGCGTTTGTCTATTTCCCTATCAGCCTACAGATATATCATTCTTCACACCCAAAGCTTCAAAAGATAAATTGCGTCCGGTGATTGTTAGTGGAGGTTTGGAACAACGGGATTATCGAACTCTTGTACGAGCAACAGAGTCTCTAAATGTTGATGTCAAAATCTGCGCTGCTTCTCCAACTAAAACTGTTGATTCGCGGACTTTTCCTAAAGTTATTCCTGCAAATGTGTCCTATGGCTACTATGACTGGAAATCTTTAGTACAGCTTTACTGCGATGCTGATATTGTTGTTGTTCCTCTTTACCCAAACAACTTTCAAGCAGGTTTATCTACTTTATTTGAAGCGCTTGCTTGTCGTAAGCCAGTAATTATCACTCGTGCATCGGGAATTATCCAAGAACTCATTGATGCAAAAGCGGTTTTGGGTGTTAATCCCAATGATTCTGAGGGTTTAAATCAAGCAATTAACAGCCTGTTAGGAAATCCTAAACAGGGTGAAGCTTTAGCCGCAAAGGGTTATCAGTTAGTGATTGAGCAGTACAATCACCATGTTTATGTTAAAGCTTTGGTTGAGCAATTGACCAATATTTCGATTGCTCGATGTCTAATGGCTAAGTCCTGATAATTTTTTGTTTCGAGACTACAACATACAGGGTTGCATCTTTTTTATATTCGTTTAAGGGTTTCTCAAACAATTTTCTGTAAATAAATAAGGGGAATCCCGGCAATGCGCTGCTCTCCATCCCACAATTTGATTAAGCTTTATATTCAAGTGGGATTTAAACTTTGCTTACCGTGTAAAATCGGCATGGTAAACAAACCCCAAGCCAAACCTGTAATTAAACCAAATGGCACAACAATAAGATTTTGAAAATTCCACCAGCCCAAAATCTGTCCCGCCATTTCCAGGGGATATGCCATCATTAATACAGTAGCTAGCGCTGCTCCATTCCAACCGTATTGATGCAGCCAGTAAAAAGCTTTTCCCTCATCTGCCATATATAGTAAGCGGGTAGCAAATAAACCCATTACGGTACCGTAGCAGCGCATACATACAGCCATGATGAAAGGTGGTGCTAACTCAACTCCCATCTGAGGTTGAGGGCAAACGTGATGACCCATAAAATAAATTATCTTTGCAATAGTCGGTAAAATTGGCAACCCAGAAGCGGCAAGAAAAGGAGCAGCGATCGGTCCGATTACCATTCCTGTAAGTAGGAAGTCAGCAATAAAACTTACGGGGTTAATTTGGAATTGTTTGTGGGATGTTAGCTGCATTTTACTTTAGTTAAATAATATTTTTTGACTGGGTGCTGTTGGTTTAATAAATTAATTTTTTTTGTTGAGTAAGTATTCGTGCAAAATAAATTAAACATTTAGTCTGGGGAGGGAATAGGGTTGGGGGGAATAGGGAAGGTTTATATAACTCACGAGTAATTATATAAATAATTTTGCGTTAGTATTTATCTATAATTCGGGAGACTTCGCAATTGCGAAGTCTCTACATTTAATTAACCAACTTCAGCGGTATAGGGACTTGTCAATTTATCCAATTGCTGTACTAACAAACTGAGGAATAATCCGACATCTGTAACTACACCAACTGATTCTACGGAACCGCGATCGCTCAATTTTGTGACCACTGCTGGGTTAATATCGACACACACCATTTTTACTCCGGCAGGTGTCATGTTCCCTACTCCGATGGAATGTAGCATGGTTGATAGCATTAATATCATATCTGCTCCCTTCAGTAATTCCGCGTACTCTTGCTGTGCTTTAATTAAATCCATTTGAGTGTCGGGTAAAGGTCCGTCATCTCGGATTGAACCGGCAAGAGCGAAAGGTATGTGATTTCTCACGCATTCGTACATCACACCTTTTTTGATCATTCCTGCCTGTACGGCTTTGGCAATGCTACCGTGACGACGAACCCAGTTGATGGCTTTGAGGTGGTGCCGATGTCCTCCGCGTACCGAAATACCCCGCTTCATGTCTACGCCCAAAGAAGTCCCCATCATTGATTGCTCGATGTCGTGAACTGCGATCGCGTTTCCACCCAATAACGCCTGTACGTAACCTTCCCGTATCAGTTGCGACAAGTGTTGTCCGCCGCCAGTATGTATGACTACAGGCCCAGCAGTGACAACAACTTTACCTCCGGCATCACGAATTTTACGTAGTTCCCAGGCGACTTGTTCTACAATCAACTCTACGCGGCGTTCGCTGGAAACTCCCGCAGACATAAAGCTGAATTCCTCGGTGTTGCGTTTTTCTCGCGATTCTGGGTTGCGGATGGTGCGGATACCTTGTACATCTACAATTACTTGTTCCCCTGCTTCTAAATCGCGCAATATTTTACACTGTGCTACCGTTCCTTGGTTCGTTTCGGTAATTGCGATCGCACCATCCATACGCTGCGAAAGTACTTTCACCCATTTACCGTTAATCCGCACTTCGGTAGGATAAATGGTACTAACGTAGAAGTCATCCGGTGCGACTCCGTTTTGAATTACGGGCTGAAGTTTCGCGTCTCGCTCGTCTTCTGGTAAGTTCATTGCCCCCAAATCAATTAGATGGGATACAATGCTTTCCATTACTTCATGGGAAGGTGCGGAAACTTTCACTTCAGCAGCAGAGGTACTTTGACGCTGCTCTCCCAAAAGGAAATTCATGACTTTGAAACTACCGCCATTGTCTATAATTAAATCTAAGGCGCGGTTGATTAAGCCGGAATCGAGTAAGTGTCCTTCCATGCGGACAACTTGACTTTCTACGTAAGTGTTGGCGTGTACTTCTTCTCTTACAGGTTCGTTTACCCGCAAAGTTAAACATTTAGCCGCACCCCCGGCTTTGAGAAATTCGGTAAGTGGGGTTTCGATGACTTCAAAACCAACTTTTGCCAAACGTTTTTTCAGTTCATCGGAAGCTTTGTTCATCACCACAACGTTGTCCACATTCACCGTATTACAGGCGAAATTCACCGCGTCGGCTTCTTCTATAGCAATGCGTTTTTCCGGTGCAACTCGCATTTCGATCAAGCGGTTGGAATAGGAGTCAAAAGCACCGGGGTAATAAAGTAAATAGCCATTTGCTAAAGGACAAAAGCAGGTATCGAGATGATAAAAGCGATCGTCAGTTAATCGTAAGGATAATACCTCAATATCCAACCATTTCGCCAGAAAAGGGTGAGAATCCAATTCCGAACGAAAACCATAACCAGCCCACAACCAGCGTCCTTCTCGATCCAAAAGTGCATCACCCGCACCTTCAAAAGGTAAATCTTTAGGTAATTCGTAAACCGTAAAGCCATTTTCTTCAAACCATGCTTTGAAATAAGGCTCTTCTTTCTGACGCTCTTTATGTAAAAAGCGACTCAATACCACATTTTCACCTAAAACTAAACCAGCATTAGCGGTGAAAACCATATCGGGAACACCTTGATGGGGTTTGACTAAATCAACGATCGCGTGTTCCTTAAGTACGTGATGTAGTTTTTGCCATTGCTGCAAGGCTCGTTCTTGAGATGACTTATGAATATTCCCTTCCATCCAGGGATTAATTACATAGTCTACATCGTAATATTCCGGAGCGCACATCAAAAAGCGGATTTGAGAAGTCGTCATAGTAAGTAAATTCGGAGGGGTCAACTTGTTTATTTTATTACTCTAAGCGAACGGAAGTGGAGAAAGAGGATTGGGGGACAAGGGGATGGGGGGATGGGGGGATGGGGGGATGGGGGGACGAGGAGAATGAGTTAGAAATTATTTCAAATAAATATTTAAGCTTTGACCTTTGACCTCTAACCTTTAACCTCTAACCTAATTGATTAGATATTCTTCTAATTTTAAAAGAGTATTATTTAAAAACGAACTTAGCGAAGTACTTGGTACTATACCATCAAGGAAGATAACCATTACTCAACTTAAATATTAAAACGGTGGCACAAAATTATAACGCAAGTTTTGACAGTGGTCTAGAAAGGGTACTTAATCGTTTAAAAACAACAATAGTACGAGATAATTTAATTATAGAAACTACAAGCCGTCTACGAGAAACGCTTGATGTAGATAGAGTCGTTTTGTATTATTTTTATTCTCAGTGGGATGGACAAGTAACTTTTGAATGTTTGAGTTCTCAGGAGCTATCTATTCTTGGTTCTACTGGTCCTAATGAGTGTTTTAATGATGAGTACGCTGCTTTATATTTAGACGGAAGAATACGGGCAATTTCAGATATTGAATCAGAACCGATTGCTGATTGTCACCGCGACTTTTTACGTAATTTAGACGTTCGCGCTAATTTAGTTGTACCTATTTTAACTGAGAACGGTTTATGGGGTTTGCTGATAGCTCATCATTGCCAAGCACCTCGTTTATGGACTCCATCAGATATTAAAATGATGCAGGCTGAAGCGAAAAATTTATCGAAGGCTGATTCTATTCGTAATTCTTAGGTAATAGGGAATAGGGAATGGGGAATAGGGGATAAGTAATGGGGAATAGGTAATGGAAAATAATATTTAGATGTAAGCTGTCGCGCATTTAATTTGTATTTTTATAGCAAGATGCTGTCCTTCACTGCGGGAACATCTAACGGTGAACGGACATACTTCGTGAACCTGAGCGCACTACAATAGTATTGCGTTTTTATTTTATAGTATTAAACTGCACATTAGCTTATCAACATTAAGGCGATCGCAATCCTCAGCTATAGAATGCATACTACCAATATTTTATTGTGTGTTGACACTAATTATAAAAAAGAAATTATATTTTATTAATATTGCTTGTTCTCACCGTTTTTTCTTCTCTATTCCCTACTCCCTACTCCCTACTCCCTATTCCCTATTCCCTATTACCTATTCCCTATTCCCTATTCCCTATTCCCTACTCCCTACTCCCTACTCCCTACTCCCTATTCCCTATTACCAATTCCCAATTCCCTATTCCAATTAAAAATTTAAAATGATACTAATTATTAAGAGCGAACAGATACGGCACTACAAATAAGTTACAGACAAAATGTTACCTTAAGAAGTTGTAACTTAGTTAGTTTTACTCAATTTTTCTTAGGGAATATTACTCAATGCCTTATCTTAAATCGGCTAATGAAATTCGTTCTTTTGTTGCTAAGTATACTAAAACAAAAATTTGGCTAGATACAGAAGTTGCTGACTATGACACTCGCAATCCTAGACTATCACTGATTCAAGTTTTGGATGACTGTACAGATTTAACTGGGGAAAGTGTTTATATTTTGGATGTACTCGAACAACAAGAAGTTGTTGATGAGTTCATAGAAAAAATTATGATAAATTCTTCAATAGAAAAAGTGTTTCATAATGCTAAGTATGATTTAAGATTTTTAGGTAAAAAGAATGCTAAAAATGTCACCTGCACCTTAGAAATGGCAAAAAGAATTCCCTACTATATTCTACCTTTACCTAACTACAAATTAAAGACTTTGGCTACAGAACTTTGTCATTTTAAAAATATTGATAAACAGCAACAAACCAGCGATTGGGGAATTAGACCTTTAAGTGACGAACAAATTGAATATGCTTATTTGGACTGCATTATTCTTGCTCAAGTGCATTTGCGCTTGTTAGACATTACTCAAAAATTACACTTTAATGCAGAAACGGAAGATTTAAGTTTACTTAGCGCAAAATATATCGAGCTAGAACATCAATGGCAACTTGTAAAATCCGAGTTTGAACATTTGCAAGAACGAGTTAAGCAAGCAATGCTGGCTCAACAATTATCTGAGATCGACAATTTTAAACTTAATAGTTCCGAACGCACAACAACTAAAGTGCCATTTTCTGAACTGGTACGCTTAGTAGAAACTCAAAATGTAGACTTAGATTTTGATATTACCCTAACTAAAGATATTCAAAAAAAATTGGGGGACAATATCGAGCAACTTGCTGTAGACATCTCAACAACCAGCAGTTTAAGATTGATTTCCAAGCAAGCAGAAAGTGAAGAATAAATAACAAGTACATACGTTAGGCTTACATTATGACAGACTGAAGACTTGTTTTTTAAACTAAAATCAGTTTGGTAAAATGCAAACACATTCGCCACAAAATCCGTGCAAAAATAGTCAATATAGCCAATTGGAGTGATGATTATTCAAAGTTAAGAAAAATGAATTTTTTAAATATTAATGCCATTGTGGGTGTCTTGATAAAAAGTGACTTATGAAACAGTTGTTCGAGCAAGATTTGAGAGTTTCCAAAAAATTTGGTTTAGCCTTATTAAGTGGATTTATCGCAACTGTAACTGTTTCTTGCAGCAACGATAAAGACTTATTAGTGACAGAAATAGGAGTGAGTCCTGCCACAAGTCCGGTTGCTAATCCATCAACTGCTAAGCAATTTTACGCCCAGGGGCAGTATAAACATATTCAGGGTGATACACAAGGCGCGATCGCAGCTTACACAAAAGCTATCAGTCTTGATTCCGATTATGTAGAAGCTTACAACGGTAGGGGTTTAGTCCAGTTTGACACGGGGGACAGACAAGGTGCGATCGCCGATTACAATGAAGCCCTGCGCGTCAGTCCCGACAACGCTCAAGCGTATAATAATCGTGGAAACGCTCGTGCTGCTCAAGGGGATATAAACGGTGCAATTACCGATTACGACCGAGCAATTAGTTTAGATTCTAATTATGCCGAAGCTTACAATAATCGGGGAAATGCTCGTGCCGCAGAAGCAAATAGAAACGAGGCAATAGCAGATTATACTGAAGCAATACGTATAAATTCAAACTATGCTGTGGCTTATAATAATCGGGGAAATGCTCGCGCTGCTCAAGGAGATAAAGAAGGTGCGATCGCAGATTATAATGAAGCAATTCGCCTCAATCCGAACTTTGGTGCTGCTTATAATAATCGGGGAAATGCTCGTGCAGAAAAAGATAAAGATGGTGCTTTAGCCGACCTACAGCGAGCAGCAGAGATTTTTCAAGAACAAAATAACCAGCAGCTATACAAGCAGGTTATGGAAAATGTCAAGGAAATTCAGTAATCAGTTAACAGTTATCAGTGAGCAGTTATTAGGGAAATTGATAATTGTTCATTGATAATTGATACAAAGTATAGAAAAAACTTGATAATTGATTACCCTGGGATATATAACAAGTCTGTAATTGCAAAACCCTGCCATTTTCACTTCTCAATACCATGACTCAAACTACCGTTCATCTAGTTGTTGGCATTGAAAATTTAACATTGTTGGTTTTTCACACTGAAGTAACGGAATGGCAATTTAGAATCATAAGTTCTGGTGGAGAAGTGTTTGGTGAAAGGAAATTATACTATACTCCTGAAGCAGCGGAAAAAGCAGCGCGTGAGTGGCTTTCTTGGGGAGATTAAGATAATTCGTAATTCGTAATTCGTAATTATGTTTTGTAACAAGGATTTTACCGCGACACAAAACATACCGCTTATAGAAGCTAGGAACTTTAATTGCCAAATTGGGTTAAAAGTATATTAAAGTTTATTCGCATCGCCAAACTTTAATAGTTTTATCATTGCTACCGCTAAATAAAGTTTGTCCATCAGGGCTAAAAACAAGAGAATTAACTTGAGATAAATGTCCGGTTAAAGTACATATTTCCTGATTTGTATTCATGTCCCATAGCTTGATATCCTTGCCATAACTACTACTAGCAAGAATCTTTCCATTAGGACTAAAAGTAACGCATCTAACCCAGTTACCATGACCTTTAAAAGTATAAATTTCTTGTCCGGTAGTTACTTCCCAAAGCTTAATAGTATAGTCGTCGCTAGCTGTTGCAATAATTTGTCCATCGGGGCTAAAAGCAACAGAGTTAATCGCAGCAAACACACTACTAGTATGATTGCAGAATTTAAGTTTTTGACCCGTACTTAAGTTCCAAAGTATGGCTGTTTTGTCATTACTACCGCTAGCGATAATTTGCCCATTAGAACTTATAGCAACACTGCGAACCCAACTATTGTGACCTTTAAGAGTACGAATGTTTTTTCCTGTATTTACATCCCATAGTTTTACTGTTTTATCACCCCCAGCACTAACAATTATTTGACCGTCTGGAGTAAAACTTAAGCAATTAACACCAGTAAACCAACCTGTATGTCCTGTTAATGTGCGGATTTTTTTACCAGAACTGACATCCCAAAGGTGGATATTGTTTGCAGAATCACCGCTGGCAAGAATTAGATCATTAGGGCTAAAAGCAACAGCATAAAAATTATTTTCATTATTGATAGTCTGAATTAATTTAGTAGTGCAAATTTGTTTACCTTTATTTATTTTCCAAAGTTTTATTGTACAGTCATGGCTAGCACTAGCAAGTAACTTTCCATCTGAGCTAATAGCAAGAGAATCAATAATATCAGTATGAGCAATACAATTATAAACACATTGCCAAGAGGAATAATTTGATGGTTTAACTTTTATAGTATTTTGCGTTTTATCTGGACTTATATAAATTGAAGAATGATTAATCTCTTTTAATACTTCACTTCCTGATTGATAGCGGCGACTGGTTGCATTATCAATTAGTTTATCTAAAATATTACTTAATTTATCGCTTACAGAATTATCAACTAAATACTGTCTCCACACCCAGGTATTTTCAGAAAAATCAAATAAATCAAAGGGCGAAATTCCTGTTAATAAATAAATGCAGGTTGTTCCTAAACTATATAAATCGCTGCTATAAATAGCTTTACCTCTAGTTTGTTCGGGTGCGACAAATTCAGGAGTTCCGATACTAGTTCCCGTTCGTAACATTGCGGTTCCCGTAACAACTTTAGCAGCGCCAAAATCTACTAAGAATAACTTTCTATCTCGGCTACTAATAATATTTTCTGGCTTAATATCTCGATGAATCACTTCGGAGCTATGGACGTATTCCAGCACGGGTAATAAACTATTTAGCAATTCCCAAATTTGTGATTCATTAAAATTGCCTTGCTCTAGTAATATTTCTGCTAAATTTTGACCATTAATATATTCTTGTACTAAATATTGACTTTTTTCTTGAGTTAGGTAAGCCAATAATTCGGGAATTTGGTTGTGTTTTCCTAATTCATCTAACCTTTGGGCTTCTTGCTCAAATAATTCAGCAGCTTTTTGACTATTATTAGTACCTTGCGCTTGAGGAAGAAACTGTTTGATGACGCAAGGAGGTTTTGAGGGTTTGTCTTCATCTACAGCTAACAAGGTTCTACCAAAGCCACCTTGTCCAATTGGTTTTATTCCCCGATAACGTTCTTTTAACAGTAATTTAGTACCACAAGTCAGGCAAAACTTAGCATCCCGATAATTTTGAGGTTTCTGACAATGGGGATTTAGACAATAGCTCATAGTGGGAATATATATAAACTACATTCAGTATTCCCAGAGTTAACGTATTATTAACGCGAAAAGTGATGGGGAAAAGAGGTGCAGAAGCTAATAGTTAAGAATATAGAACTTTAAATGGTTCACCGTTCACTGCTCACTGTTTGCGAATTATAGGTATAAAGTAGGTGGGGAATATTTATTTATCATCTTGAGGCACAATTTGTATGACATCTTACCAAACCGATTCGGAAAACAGCGATATGGATGATTCGATGACAGAAACAACCATCAACCATTTAGAGGTGATTGAAAACGTTATCGATACGCTGGAAGAAAACGATAGCGCAATGGTTAGTCACCAGAATGACGGTACTTATCTATGGAAGTTTAAGTACGGTAGCGTGGAGGTGTTTGTCCAATTAACGGGGACAAGCGACGAAGATACAATTACAATTTGGTCTTCGGTTTTGAAGTTACCTGCTAAAGATGAAGCTACGATGATGCGCTCTCTTTTGCAGATGAACTGTTCCGCTACTCTAGAAGCACGTTTCGGTATTATAGACAACCAAGTTGTAGTGATATCGATGCGTACTTTGGAAGATTTATCTGCTGCGGAAGTTTCTCGTTTAATTACGATCGTCGCGACGATCGCAGATGAGAATGACGAAGATTTACAGTCTAAGTTTGGCGCTTAACAGTCAACAGCTATCAGCGACCACTAAGAATTTGGTGCGTTAGGATGAAATCCGTAACGCACCCTACAAAACTATTAACTAAATTTTGATTTCCCAAATTTGGCGATTAATTCCGTTTTTAGAAGCGGATGGTAAATTACAAATGGCGATCGATCAATGGTTGCTAAAGCAGCATCAATCGGGATATCCGCCAACTTTGCGTTTTTATACTTGGAAGCCCACCGCAATTTCTCTTGGTTATCATCAGCGTAAGTATTCGCAAGATTGGCAAAATTTGATTTGGAAAGGTGAGCAAATAGACCTAGTACGCCGTCCTACGGGTGGACGTGCGGTGTTACATCACGGCGATTTAACTTACGCTGTGGTGGCTTCCGGGCTTTCTGGAAGTCGGATTGAAGTGTATAAAATCATATGCGAATTTTTGATTCAAGGATGGCATAATTTAGGTGTTGAGCTACATTACGGTATTGCTGGAAGGGGTTATATTAACAATCCTAATTGCTTCGGTACAGCCACAGGTGCGGATTTGGTAACTGTTGATGGTCATAAGTTGATTGGTAGCGCTCAGTTGAGACGTGGTGATGCAATTTTGCAGCATGGTTCGATGCGTTTGAAACCGGATAAGGAGTTATTTAAAAAGGTTTTCGGTGAAGATTTATTCGATGGAGTTAGATTAGAGAAAGATTTAGAAATTGAAAGAATAATTACTGTTTTAGTTGATGCTGCTAGAGATTGTTTTGGAGTGGAGTTTGAGCAAAAAGCTTTGAGCGAGGATGAATGGGAAGAGATTCTTGGTATTATTAAATCGCAATATGATTGATTATGTCATCTAATAAACTATTTTTATCGCTTGGACAAGTTCTGATATTAATTATCAGTTTTATAAGCCTTTTCTTAACTTCCTGGCTGATAATTCCCGCACCAACTTTCTTTTTATTAAAATTCGGAGTTGTAGCACCGGAAATTTGCCCTTGGTTATTCCTATCAAATATTATTACATTGGGATTAGCTTTATTATTTATCTACTCACCTCAACTAAAACGAATAATCTGCATTTTTAGTTTGATGGGATTGCTGGTTTGCAGTTGGGAACTAGTAAGGATTATCCCAACTCAAATGCAAATGAATACGGCAATGAATCAAGCATTAGGTGCAGATTATCAACAAAAAATTCCAGTTGAAGTAAAAGCCAAAATGCGGAAGCAGCCGTTTATTTTAACTGATATATTTCGAGGAATTAACTTACAAGAAACCCGTCATCTAACTAATATTAACTTTGCAACTCCCGCAGGTGTACCATTAAACATGGAAGTTTATCAACCATCAAAAGTTGGTAAATATCCGGCAATTGTATTTATTTACGGTGGAGCTTGGCAAAATGGGAATTCATCCGTAAATCCTGAGTTTAATCGATACATGGCGGCTCGTGGATATACAGTATTTGCGATCGATTACCGTCATGCACCACAATACAAGTTTCCCGCTCAACTAGATGATGTGCGTTTTGCCTTGAATTTTATTCGCGATCGCGCTACCGAATATGAAGCAGATACCGACAAAATGGTATTATTTGGACGTTCTGCTGGCGCTCATCTGGCAATGTTAGCAGCTTACGAACCCGATGCACCACCAATCCGTGCTGTCGTAAATTATTACGGCCCGGTAAACCTAACTCAAGGATATAACGAACCACCAAATCCCGATCCAATTAATTCCCGTGCTGTTTTACAAGCGTTTTTGGGGGGTTCACCTCAACAGTTCCCCATACTTTATCAAACTGCTTCACCGATTAATTACGTCAAGCCTAATTTGCCACCAACTTTGTTAATTTATGGAAGTCGCGATCATGTGGTAGAAGCTCGATTTGGCAGACAAATGTACAATAAGTTGCGAGATCAAAACACTGCGGTTTTCTTAGAAATTCCTTGGGCAGAACATTCTTTTGATGCTATTTTTAATGGTGTTAGTAATCAGTTAGCCCTTTATTATACTGAGAGATTTATTGCTTGGGCGTTGGTTAACAGTTAACAGTTATCAGTTCCACAAGAGTTTTTCAAATAGCCTTTATCAATACAATTGTCAATTTCTGCTAATATAAAATCCCAAAGTTCCGGCGTACCTTCTTCTACAGGTGCCATTCTTTTCATAACTTGACTGCGATTAATATTATGTATTTTCCAAGTTCCGCCTTCGGTTTGTTGATTGTGCAAAAACGGCTGTATTCTATCCAAAGCAGCAGCAAATTTAGCTGTGGGTGTAACTCTGGCTTCAAATTCATCCCAAAGTAATCGTAATTCTTTTCCCTGTTCTTCGGGTAATAATCCAAAAATTCGAGTTGCTGCTTCTAATTCTCTTGCTGCTTTACTTTCATATCCCTGTACGTCATAACAAAAAGTATCTCCAGCATCAATTTCTACCAAATCGTGAATTAATGACATTTTCATAGCGCGAAATAGATCGGTTCCTTCTGGTGCATATTCCGCTAAAATCATCGTCATCATTGCTAAATGCCAAGAATGTTCGCCGCTATTTTCTCTACGGGAACCATCTGTTAATAATGTTTGACGCAAGACATTTTTTAACTTGTCAATTTCGATAATAAATTGTAATTGTTGTTCGAGTCGATTCAATTGCATTTTAAATAAAATAAACCACTTAAACTACATTCTCGAATTTTATATTTAAAAACGTCTCATGTTCCCGAATTTATTCATGAAATAAATCTAAAATCCAAAATCTAAAACTTGTGCTGAGCAGTTCGACGTAGCTCACTGTAAGACTTGCCGAAGTATCCAAAATTAATTTACAACCCAAACTGGCGATAAACCTCACTAGCAGCCCGATGTAACAAAGAATGCCGCCACACCAAAGATTTCATATCATCTGCATAACCGCCCCCGATGACGCAAGCAACGGGATAACCAGCCGCTACACAAGTACTCAATACCTGCATTTCCCGGCGATAAATCCCCGTGTCGGTTAAAGCGAGTTTGCCTAATTTATCATTTATATGAGTATCAACACCAGCATCGTATAATACTAAATCTGGTTTTACATTTGCGAGTAAATCCGGTAAATATTTCGCTAAAGTTTGTAAATATGCGTCGTCTTCCATTCCTGCGGGTAAAGGTACATCTAAATCGCTTTGTTGTTTGGTACCGGGAAAATTAACTTCACAGTGCATTGAGAAAGTAAAAACGCTGTCGTCATCTTGGAATATAAAAGCCGTACCGTCACCTTGATGCACGTCTAAATCGACAATGAGAATTTTTTGAGCCAGATTAAGTTTTTGGATCGTGCGAGTTGCGATCGCTAAATCGTTAAATATACAAAAACCTGAACCGTAACTGGGGAAAGCGTGATGGGTTCCTCCTGCGGTATTGCAAGCTAAACCATGAGTAAGCGCCATTTTTGCCGCCATGATTGTACCACCTACCGCCGTACAGGTACGATTTACTAGTTGCGGACTCCAAGGTAAACCGATACGTCGCTGTGCTTTTGCATCCAGGGTTCCTTGTAGGTAAGCTTGTACAAAATCGGGTGTATGAACTAACTCGATGGTTTCTTTATTAGGACGTTCTGGTGTGTGAAATTGCTGTAAATCCGCGACTCCATCGGATAAAAGTAACTCGTAAAGCAAGCGAAATTTTGGCATCGGGAAACGATGTGCTTCAGGTAGTGGAGTAACGTAATCGGGGTGGTAAATTATTGGTAAAGACATATGAAAGTTAGGAGTTAGGAGTGATGAGTTAAGAGTTTTAAATTCATTATTCATAATTCTTTGTTTCCACTTCCCAATTCCCTATGCCCAATTTTATTATTGAAACAATTAATAAATTGAATACTCAATGTAACGAGATTATGGTAATGTAATCCGAAACATCAAATCCAAAATTATCATGATGATGCAATGGATTAGACCGCTTTTATTTATTTTAGTTGGTTTATTTGCGGGAATAATTGCGGAAAAAATTATTTTTAATAAGCTCGGAAATATTATTACCAAAAAGGGTATACCGGGAAGCGAAATAATATTCGGTTCTTTGCGACGTATTCCTTTCACCTGGTTTGTGCTTGCTGGTTTTTTCGGAGCAATTTTGAGTTACTCGCTTACAGAAGATGTTACCACTGCTCTGCAAAAAATTGTTATTGCAATATTTCTGTTTACAATTACTTTAGTATTAGCACGTCTTGCGGCTGGTTTTATCAATCTATTTATTCAAAGAACCGAAGGAGTTCCTGCTTCTTTAATTTCAAATCTTATTAAGTCTATCATTTTTCTTTTGGGAGCGTTAATTATATTCCAAACTATAGGAATTGAAATTACGCCGATTATTACAACATTAGGTATTACTGGTTTAGCAGTTGGTTTAGCGCTGCAAGATACTTTAGCAAACTTATTTTCTGGTTTCTATTTACTTCTTTCCAAACAAGTTAAAACCGGAGATTATATAAAATTAGAAAGCGGTCAAGAAGGTTATATTACAGATATAACTTGGCGGAATATTAATATAGAAGAACTTGCTAAAAATATTATTATCGTTCCTAATTCTAAATTAGCTTCAGCAAACTTTACTAATTATCATTTACCAGCCAAACAGCTTACATTAACGATGAATGTCGGTGTCAGTTACGATAGTGATTTGGAACAAGTAGAACGAGTTACCGTAGAAGTTGCTAAAGAAGTTATGCAAGAAATTGCACTCGATTTAGTAGCAAACGAACCGTTTATCAGATTTCATACTTTTAATGATTTTAGTATCGATTTTACGCTTTATATGCGAGTCGGTGAATATTTTGAGCAAAGAATCGGCAAACATCTATTTATTAAGAAACTGCATAAACGTTACAAGCAAGAAGGAATATCAATTCCATTTCCAATTAGAGATATTTATATGAAAGAAAGCATAAATCTAAATGAAATCATGGATCAAAATTAATGTAGAGACGTAGCATTGCTACGTCTAGATTTTTTCGGTTATGTAACTAATTTGCGATCGCGATTATTTCCCACCCGGAGTGCGTCCACCTTCATCATTACTACCACCATGAGGACGGGAGTTTCCGGGGTCGCAACCTTCAGCACCGTTACCAATTCCTTGGTTACAATTCTGTTTAGGTTTTTTATTCCGACTGACGTTAACGTTGTCGTTTTCTTCCATTTCGGCAACCTGTTCCAATTCCGTAGCTTCTTGGCTTTGTCCGACAGCGTAATCTGATGATATATCTGCTACCTCGCCAGTACTGACTAAAGCTTTATATAGCAAAGCGCTGACTTCGGCTCTTGTTGCTACTTTATCGGCGTTCAGCGTTGCCACATCTGGATAGTTAACCACAACCCCTTTTTGGGTTAGAGCCGCGATCGCACTCCGCACATCGCTGCGAATCATTGTTGCATCGGTATAAGCAGTGAGAATATTTTCTGTGGAACCACTGACGTTGTAATTTAGTCCCCGTGCAAAAGCCAGCAAGACTTCTAGACGGGAAAGGGCTTTAGTAGGGTTGAACTGACTGCCGGAAGCACCTAAAAAGCCCATTTCGTAAGCTTTACTGATAGCGCTGGCTGCCCAGTAACGATTGGATACATCGGTAAATTTAATCGATTTGCGAGTTTTTACCTTTTCAAAAGCTTGATTAATCATCGCTGCAAATTGGGCGCGGTTCACTTGTTCGTCCGGACGGAAAGTACCGTCGGGGAATCCTTCAATAATTTCTAAGGCTGCTAATTCTGCAATAAAATCTTTTGCCCAGTGACTTGTCGATACGTCAGAAAATTTTACCTGAATATTGCGGGATACACCGACCTCTCGATAAGCCATCATTTGCTGGCTGACATCAAACATGGAATCATTATCGCTAACTTCGGTAATTCCGACCAAACTACCGGGAGCAGCTTTTAAAGCATCAGCTGAGTCGGAACTAAAAACACTCATGGAGCGGCTAACAACAGCGTATTCACCTTGAGTAAACGATCCGGGATACAGCAAGGTTGTTGCAGTCGAGATACCTTGGACTTGAAACTGACTAACGTTAATGTTATTGCTACTTTTAAGGAAACTGACGCGCTCGTTGCTAACTTGAGTAAAGTAGCTGTAAGTTTTGGAACTTGTATCAATCTGACCATCAAAGTCCGAATCGATACCGTAAACGGTGCGAACGATTTGAGATTGAGTCGGATTGCTTGACAAAATCAGATTAACTACAGTATTGGCTGATAAATATTCAAATTCGCTGTAGCCGAGAAAGCGATTTTGGGTATCGTAGAGACGGACAACCATTCTGTCCCCAGCTTTTAATCCCTTCACAAATTTAGCTTTCTGCTTTTGCTTAATTTTATATTTGTAGTCGCCTAAAAATCTTTCTTTGTAAAAACCTTTCTTACCACCTTTAGTTTTCACGGAAACACGAGTAATTACTTCCGACAAATTACCCGCAGGTTGATAAATTGCGATCGCCATTCCCGACTTGCTTTTGATTGCAGTCTGACTGCGTGCTGCGATATTAGTAGTCATAGCCTGAGTACTACTGGTATTTGCAGAAAGTACTTGAGAGCGACGTACCTGCACGGTTTCACGACGACTGACTCGACTCATGACTGTTTGTCGCTTCATCATCATAGCGCTGTAAGTTTGAGTCGATTCTTCATCCAACTTGGCTATTTTTCCCGATTTATCGGTGCGATAAACCCACATTTGGCTGTCGCTAGCAACCACGACTATATAACCGGGAACCAAAGCTTTACTACAGTTTCCTTTCAAACCCAAACAACCATCTACCCAAGTTGTCTTTTCCGCTCTCAACAAACGCAAAGCCGAATATTCTACTTGTGTCCGCTCAGAAATATCCTTGAAAACAGAGGCTTCCACAGTTTCGGGTAACTTCACTTTCAGTTTTTTCTTATCGTCGTCATCATCATCATAATCATCCGCTAATAAAAGTTCTTGCGGCAAACTTTCTACCGTTCCTTCGGTATTATCTAAGCCTGTAGCCGCTTGCGCGGAAGATATCGGCGAAATTAACGCTAAATATGCTGCTGCTAAACAAAAATTACTAAATAATCCTAAATAATTAAATTTCACACACATCACCTCAAAACAACTACAAAGATAAATCTTTCGACATCCTTATCAATCTATTTATCCCGTAGAACGGGTGAAACTAACACGAATGAGAGTCTTTAATAAAACTTTATGTTTATGTATTAATACTTATTTGCGATATTATCATAACTATCCGGATGGTGCGTGATATTAGCGACAAGACTTGTCAACAGCCTTTTAACGGGTTTTATCCCAGCCCGTCCGGGAATGCAATTCCTGGGCTAATATCATAAGTCCTCTGAAGAGGACTAAAATTTCACCCTTCATAATTAATGCAATAGGCTACTAGTAGTCTGATTTATCAGACTTTGACTTCTCGCGAGGGGAATTTATTCCAAGACGGTTATTGCAACTGGTGCAAGATTTGAGCTAACTTCAACCGCTGATTTATCCCTAATTATATAATTTTAAAATGTACCTGAAGCCCTTTAATTCAAAGGGTTTCGTTTTTTTATCAAACAACCAGGAACATAGCTTGATAATCAAGTGTTTTTCACTTTCGTAAAGTCAAGACTAACGAACACATTTTTACTTAAAACTATAATTTAAAATTTACTTACTTTTAAATGTAGTAATTACGCAATCCAATCGGTATTATTTTCCTAAATTTTAGTAGGGTTGTTTGTGCAGTCAATACAGGAATACGCCAATTAGCTTACAAAATCTGAATGAGAAAAGTAATATTAAACTCCCAGTAAAGAAAATAAGATGTAATTTTATGAGGTTAAATACCAATAAAGTTGTATGATAATTAACACTGATGTTCAAGTTACTTTTCAAGACAAATATTTAATTGTAACATAGACATATTGTTTTTTCACCGTAAAAACTAGTACAAATAGTAAAAGCTAACTGCTATTGCTAGCCAAAATTTAGGTATATAAAGACGATTCCTCCTTCTGCCAATATTCGGGTCAGAGCGAGGAATTATCCTCATATGTCTAAATCTCTACTCAACTCAAAAAGGTTACGGATTATGATGAGGATGACTCACAAATTAGCATTCACAACTGCTTGTCTAGCGATATTTTTTACTGTAGTTGTAAAACCCGCGAGTGCTACCGACAATAGTTTATCAGGGCAATTGATAGCACAGTCTTTCAATGAAGAAACATTTGTTAAAGAAACTCCACAAACGCCCGATTCTAGTAAAAAAGCTGACTTACCTGATTCTCAAGCAAAAACTTCCAATGATTCTTTCTTAACTTCATTTCTATGGGGATTAGGAGGATATTTGGTTGGTAGTCTTGTCGGAACAAACAAGACTTATACCAAAATGAACAAAGGTCGTTAAGCCAGCATTAATTTATCTTGACGATAATGTCTCTAAACCCAAACAGTGTGCTTCTCTTCAAATAGCTTGGCTTGAATTGTAGATAAGTGATTCCCTATAACTATTTAGTGGTGGACAATTATTATTCGTTTGTCCACCATTAATTAAGGTCAAAGAATTTTAGATTTTAGATTACCCTACGGGAAGACGCTTCCGCGTCAATAGATTTTGGATTGAAGGAATTGATCGTTGTTTTCTCCCTACCGAGAAAGGTATTTCTTTACCAAATAACGTTAAATACATCAAACGATAAATATCTGTATTGTCTACAGTATTCGGTAACTTCTCTGCATTTAATCCATGTGCTTTGGTGACAATCGAACCAGTAAAATCATTAGAACCAGACCACGCGATCGCAAAGGGATAATTTTTCCCTTGTTTATCTGGTCCAGAAACAAAAGGTAATGTACCCGTTCCGTCTTTACCGTCCCATGATGCGCCGTTTTCACCTTTTTCTGGTAAAGGTTGATCTAAGGGAAAATCTTTAGTGGTAGATCCAATAACTTCCAAACCACCTGCATCACTATCAGCGGCGGTAACTAATAAAGTGTTAGGATTTTTATCGATAAATTCCATTGCTACACCAACTGCATCATCGGCACGTTTTACTGCTTCTATGCAGCCTCTAGCGTTGTTGTAATTACAAAAATTATCGCTACCTTCTTCTTCTAAAACAATAAAAAAACCATCAGCTTGCGATACAATTTTTAAAGTCGCTTGTAACATTTGCGAAACTGTCGGCGCATCTGAAACATACAGCGGTAAATTTTTCTTTTTTAAATCTTCTTCGGATTCGTCGTTATAAGTATCTGTTGCAGCGAATATTCCCAATACTTTTTTAGTGTCTGCGGGTAAATTTAAAAGTTCGTCGCGAGTGTAAACTACGGTATAACCCTTTTTTTTCGCTTCTTCAATCAAATTTAATCCGTCTTCCCGTTGACTTTCTTCAGCTTTAGCATATCTTCCGGCTGTTCCTTTAGGCAAATAAAATATTTCACCACCACCTAAAATTATATCAACACCAGAGTTAACTATTTGCTTGGTAATTTCTGTAAATTCCTGACGAGTTTTGGTTTTAGCGATGAAAGCACCAGTTCCGGGTTCGGGTATGATTCCGGAATTGATAATTGCCGTAGCTTTACCAGCAGCTACAGCTTCTTCCATAATTGTTTGTGGTTTACCTGAAGCTGCTACTATCGGCTGTCCGCTTTCATCCAATCCAAAAGAATCTGCGTTTACTTTAACTCCTGTCGCGTGAATTACCGCACCTCCATTAGAAGTTGCGGTAAGCTGGTTTTTCAAATGTCCTAAATAAACACCCAAATTTGACATTTTATCCCAATTTAGCCTACCATCTGGTCCGTAATTCAGCATCCGCGCTGCACCCCAATGAGATGCACTCGTACCATCTGGATGAATGAAGATTACATTTCCGCTTTGATTTGCAGCAGTTTTAGTTGATGTCGAAGTGTTACATCCAGCTAAAGCGAGCATTGCTAAGACTGTTAGACCAATTATTTTTCTGTTAATTTGCAACACGGTTTTTTCTAGATATATATATTGATTTCTGATTGAATTATGACTTTTATGATGTTAAGCCTGCGCTAGATATATCAATGTGTTAGGGTTTTGTAAATATCTTTTTAGGAAGTTTTTGGCTGTTATGTTCGCTAAATTACATTTTGATTGAATCAGAAACCGCACTAAAACTTGATCGGAAATTGAAAATCGGATGCTGTTGGCACAAAGCAATTAGTAATAATAATTAGGTAACATGACTCTTTTATTCTATCGAAAATATTCTCTAACAAAATAAAAATACGTGTATTTTGAGCTACTATTAAATAAAGTAATCTCAGGGTTATTACTGCTGATATTTGATTTAAATAAATTATCCCCATAGGTTTTACTCCCACAAATTAAAACATCGTAAAAAAAGCATAATTTGCAGATAAATACTGATAGGAAGCTAGATTTTAAATTTTACGATCCAAAAGAAGGTGATTGATGCGATTTGAATGGACAAACATTTTTGCAGATATTGACCCAAGATTGCAACGACTTATACAACGCCGTCGCCGTGGACTATCTACTCCGCTTACAGCTTCAACGGAGGTGGGAGAAATTGCGGTCATTGCCAAGGTCAACGATATTCAAGCATGGCGATCGCTCAGCGAAGTCCGAGAAGGTACAGAGATTATAAATACGGCTTCGGGAGACGTAATTGTTACTGCAAGAGTTCCTGTATCGCGGTTGCAGTTTGTGCGTACTTCCCATTGCGTTGTCAGTTTACAAGCATCGCAAGCTTTACAATTAACCGTTGATAATTTTGATTTTGAAGAAGTATTGACTACTCCTAATTTTGTACAATTAGATTCTACGATCCAAGGACGGGATGTAGTTGTAGGAGTTATTGATGTCGGTTGCGATTTTGTTCACAAGAATTTTCGTCACCCAGATGGTTCTACGAGAATACTCGCTCTATGGGATCAAGATGGTTGCTCGGAACCTGATAGTCCTTTCGGTTATGGAAAAGTTTATCGTAGCGCGGAAATTAACCAAGCTTTGCAGGCAAACGATCCTTATTTAGCTTTGGGTTATTCTCCCGGAAAACTCGCACATGGAACCCATGTCATGGATATTGCTACGGGGAACGGAAACGGTACGGGAAATCCGGGTATTGCTCCTGAAGCTGATATCGTATTCGTTCACTTTTCTAATGGTGCTGTAGAAGCAGTTTTGGCTAATGGTGGTTCGGCTGTAGATAATTCTTTAGGTGATACTACTGAACTTGTAGAAGCGGTGGATTTTATTTTTGGCATTGCCGATGAACGTCCTTGTGCAATTAATATCAGCTTGGCTTTACATGGTGGACCGCACGATGGTACGGCTTTGGTGGAACAAAGTATCAATGCTTTAGTCAGCGATCGGCCGAATCGAGCAGTAGTTATTGCAGCAGGAAATTCTTACGACAGGGGAATTCATGCTTCGGGAACAGTACCGCAAGATGGTTTCACCGATTTACATTGGGATATTCCGCGAGGACACAGGCAGTATAAAGCAATGGAGCTTTGGTACAGTGGCGCGGATAAATTTCTTTTAGACATTATTCCTCCCGATGGCGAAACTTTGGTAAGTCTGCGATTAGGAGAAAATGGCGAAATCGTAGACGAAGACGATAACACCGTAATTTATTTATCTCACCGTTTTTGCGACCCTAACAACGGCGATAATATGATTGGTGTTTTTATGGAATCCAAGCTTCCGGGAGGAGTTTGGACTTTACGACTGCATGGAGTGGAAGTCAGTAACGGTAATTTTCACGCTTGGATAGAACGGGAAGATGGTTCTCAAACCAGCTTTATTCCTCCTCATGATAATACCCATACTGTTAACTCCATCGGCTGCGGGCAGAATATCATTATGGTTGGTTCTTATGACCCGACAAAACCCAACCAACCTATTTCATATTTTTCCAGTTCCGGTCCAACTCGTGATGGACGACAAAAACCCGATTTTATCGCTCCCGGACAAAATATATGGGCTGCATCATCGCTTACCGAAACTAAGTCTTCCCGAAAAACCGGCACAAGTATGTCTTCACCTGTTGTCACCGGAATCGTAGCCCTGATGTTAAGTGAAGCTCGCGATCGCAATATTACCTTGGATATCAACCAAATTCACCAAATATTGCGGCAAAGCGCCCAGAATAATCCTCCTCAAGACCCTTCTCAAAAAGCTCGCTACGGCTACGGTCCGATTAATATTCAAGCTGCTATTTCCGCCGTTAGAGCGATGTGATACGATAAAGCGATATAATATAATGCTCATTACTCGAATTAAGAAATCGGGTCGTTAGCAAGGAATAATTATTTATGCTTTACATCGCAGGAAGACCAGTGCATATCAGAAAAAGCACGTTGCACGGCTGCCATAAAAAAGAACATGGTTCCGAAATGGCACGATACGCTGAACGCGACCAAAATACCACATCGCAACAACCAGATGGCGACGATCTTTTCGGAGTAACTATAAAAGTTGCAGAACCAGGGTATGTACCCGCAGGTGTGAAGTTAAGAGGTCATATTTCAGCTAATTTGCTTACAGCAACTGTGACTCCAGAAGATATGGAAAATTTAGAAACGGACTCTAGGGTAATTTCAATTAGTGCGCCGAGAAAACTACACTCAGCTCGAAATCAATGATTTTAACGATCATTTTAGCTGATTTTACCCACATACATTTAAAATAAAAAGTTTTTACAAGTAGTTGACAATATAGCCATTGTATGATTGTGCAATTATTATAGCGTGATTTAATAAAAATTTGTGAGGTTCTCAATTTGAGCAAACGCGATTAATCAATAGTCGCGTTTTGTTAATTTTAGAAAGATTAAAGCAAGAATTAAAAAACCCAGTTTAAGGAAACCGGGTCGATCGCACTACAAAAGTTCAAATTATTGCTACGCTAATTACGCGCTCTTCACATTCACGTTGAAAGTTAAATCATCAAAACTTTGATCTCCACCATCATACAAATATTCAAGACCCAAGCTGTTACCTGAAGATTTGAGGTGTTGTTGTCCATCTGGATTAGCATTTCCAAAAACAAAGTAAGCATTTAATCCATTTGGATTTTGGTTGTTAGTTGGGTTTTGATCGAGAAATTCTTCTGCGGTACCGTTTGCGATCGCGTATGCTGCTAAGAATATTCCTCCATCAACTTCTACACTTAAGCTACCATCATCTTTACCGAACTCTAGTTGAGTCATACGTTGATTGAGTGCTGCTGTTTCATATCCTTTTTCTCCGGGTCGAATAGGCTGATTCGTAACTGTATCAACCACGGTACCGTCCAAGTCTAAAACTTGATAGAAACCTCCAGAATTGTTATAGGATGCGGTACTGTTAATATCTTCTAGAGTCAACAAAACTTTTTCGTCAGTTTTACCATCTCCATCAAAATCGACGTTGCGAAGATTTACTATTCCATTGATGGTAGGTTCAGATGGTTCAGAAGCTAAATTATTCTCAATTGGTATGGGGGTTGATTGAGGAGTCGGATTATTGACTGAAGATGCTTCTACGTTAATGGGAGAGAATTCAATATAATCAAAGCGAGCAAATTCACCTTGGTTGCTAGTTGCTTCGATTTTGAAGGTGTCCCCAGACTTTAGCTGCACTGACTCTACGGCAATACGACTAGTTTTAGCAGCAGGTTTTGCCCAGCTATCAGGTAAATCTTGGTCAAACACAAAGCTCGCGGTCTTTTCTCCAACAGTGACTGTGGCTTTAGACTGACCGTCGTTTTCGTCATAGTAACCGACTTTAACTTGATAAGTTCCTGTTTCACCTTCAAATTGACCTGTAGCAGAGCCTTGATTCTGACCTGCTCCTTTTAGAGAGATATGCTTTCCACCACTAGCACCAGAGTCTTTTACAGTCTCAACTTGATAACCATTTAGAGTAAGTTCTTCTGCTTCATAACGTAGAGGGTCATTCTTCAGTGTAGGGATTGGCTCAGATTCGAGTCCTGTATCTACAGGTAATTCACCTGGATTACTACCAAAATCACCGGCATTTTGAGGAACGGGAGCTAACTGTAAATTAGTAACAAGCTTTGCTCCAGCGATCGAAGTATCGGCACCCTTTATATTTTGAACGACATTCCCACCTCCATCGGTTACTTTGAAATTTACTGTACGCTCCGATTCACCATTAAATTGTGGAGATCTATTTCCTGCAAACTTGGACTTGCTGATGGTTAGATTTTTCCCTTGGGTTTCCCCAGCAATCCAGATATTTCCTGCTTGGCGATCGGCGTAGTTATTGACAAATGTGCTGTTGGTAATGGTCGATTTAGCTTGCGTTTTATAATTCAGGGCAATTGCTCCTCCTATTTGCCCATTTTTATTAGAATTCGTAACGCGGTTGCCAGAAAAAGTCGAATCTTCAATGGTGACTCCACCTTTAACATCTGTCCATAGACCTCCTCCTTGGGACGGTGATGTGTTATTAGCAATTGTGGAATTACGAATAATTAATGAGGCAGGATTTGCTTCATCTCGATACGACTGAACAGCTAAACCACCTCCTTTGTTGGCTTTATTATTCGCTATTTTGCTGTTTTCAATTACAATCTTGTCCTTTGAATATCCGCTGAGGAAAAAGGCTCCACCATAATCTCCACCACCAACGTTATCTTCAGCGATAACGTTACGAATCAGAGTCGTCCCTCCGAGATTATCGGGTTTCTCAGTTCCATTCGCTCCATCAGTGAAAATGGCTCCGCTTCCACCTACACCCTGATTTTTTCTGAATACCGAATCCTCAACTTTGAGTCCAGTTAACAAGGTGTAAACAGCGCCATAGGTACCTTTATTATTGGTGAAAGTACTGTTACTAATGTTTAAAAAAGCATTTCCCCCGACATTGCGTTCACCATTACTATTAACAACTGTTGCTCCTTGTCCACCTCCATAGGTCGAGATTGCACCGGCACTAAAACCGTCTTTAGCTACCGAGCCGTCATTTCCATCAAAAACACTGTCCTTGATTGTGGCACTCGCACCGTAGCCGACAAAGATTGCACCACTTCGTTCCCCCACATTCTTAATAAAGCGGGAATTCTCTACCACCAAGGTATTAGAGTCAGCTAGTTCGATCGCTCCACCTCGCAAGGTCTTATTCGGATCGCTATCAACCGCTCTACCGTTAGCAAAAGTAAGGTTCCGCAGTACCACATCTGAATAGTTATAGCTAACTTTTAGAATCCGCGTCTTATTCTCACCGCTGATAGTTAAATTAGATGCATCAGCCCCATCGATAGTTAGAGTTTTATCAATGACGAGCTGTTCTTTTAATCGAATAGTTTTGTTAGCAAGGGCTGAATCGAAGCGAATAGTATCCCTAGAATTTGCGTTTAAGATAGCTTCTCTAAAGGTTCCTTTTCCACTATCCGCAATGCTGGTGACTCTAATAATTGCCATATTTCCCAATGTTAAATTACATCAACTGGTAGAATACACTGGTAAATATAACTACAAGATAACCATTTGAATGCTAACAATCTTTTTTCAAATTTGCAAACTTTATTCGTATAAATAAAATATTAATCTAATAAGTAAAATTACTCGTTATAGCAAAAAATAACTACTGAAAGTAGATTAATTTATAGTACTGTTTGTAATTCAACACACAATTTTTGAATAGAGGAAATAGTGAATAACTGGAATTTAGGTAAAAATTGATGAATATTGGAGAATCTGTAAGAGCGTTAATTTTGGCAAGACAAAAATGGAATAGTACGGGAATTAATTTAGTTGTCAATCAAGATTATCATTTAACAGTATCTACAAATGAAAAATGGATAGATTGGTTTGTTTCATGCAATGCTGATGGGTTCCCCACTTCAAACTGGATATTAAAAAATAGCGAACGGTTAAGACGCTCACCTCAAGAAAATTGGTTTGCTCTGATGGGAACAATTAACTTTGATACCGATAATTTATTTAAAATCGGTACTGATAAAATATTGCAAGCAAATCAAAGCGGTATACTCACTTGTTTCGCGAATGATATACCTTTTATGTATTGGAATAATAAAGGTTCAATACAACTGATTGTGACTAGAATCAAATAATAAAATAATTTCATATTGATATTAATATTAATAAAGAGACGGTATTACAAGCTGTTTTTTAAGCTATCTAATATAACAAGGTAAAAGAAAGAGGGTTGATTCTAGAGGTTTTTTAGTAATTTGAAATGGTAGCTTTATTTCCGCCGACCTTTACTAGCTATAGCAATCCAAACTGAGACTTAATTCTTATATGTAGACATAAAAATAAACCTAACAGTGCAAAACTCTTAGGCATTAATAAAACGAAGTATGTAACAAAATCTAAAATCATCTAAACCTCTTTCCTACTCTCTAATCCCAACGATGATTTTTTTTACCGATCATCCTTCAATCCGCTTTTCCAAATACTGTCCAATCATTACCTGTTCCCCAGCGCGAGAAATCACAGATTGACGAGTGCGGTATTTCTCACCAATAAACTTGATCTCTTCCTCAAATACCGAACCTTTGTACTCGGTACGCAAACACAAAGTTTTCTCATTCGGTAAATGAAACTCAGCGGTAATTGGTTTCGACGTAGCAAAACCACGATCGCGATACAGTATATTGCCCAAAGCCCCAAATAAGGTAGAACCCTTCGATTCCTTCTTCCCACTCACCGAGTTGACGCTTTCCCAAGTCACTTCGGTACCACAAATCAAAATTTTATCTGACGGTAAACCGTGCATCTGAGCCAGAACAATCAGTTCATCACATCCTGCTTCTAAAAACCGCACCGCGATCGCGCTTTCGACTTCTTTAGTTTCTCCGTCCGGTAAAGTATAGTAGCGTCGTTCCGAATGCCATTTACCTTCGGACTCTCGAAAAAATTTCGCGATCAATACGGATTCATTTGTTGCTTCTGCAAGCTTTAGCGGTGATGTCACTGGTACACTTCCTTATATTCAACTCAAAATCCGGTCAGATGATAACTACACCATGTCTTTTATCTAAACCAGATTTTGTTACTTTTCTTAAAATAGCGCAATGTTTTGTAAAAGAAAGATAATTTAGTTACAATGTCGCAAATAAAAATTTGTAGCCTTTAAATAAAAAAAATAGAAGTGAAAAAGGTCATAAATAGGTAAGGTAGAATTTATTACTTGCGATATAGTCAGAATTATTTAAAAATATTTATAATCCTGATAGTTAATCGGATGATTCTTATGTATAAGTTTAAATATCCACAAGTAAGGTCGTATAAAAAAATCATGCATATAAGTGTAAATACTAGTTATGCATACTAACTAAGTTTGTAAAAGATTAATGCTTTTAATTTTCTCAAACCTTTTTTGCTTCATACTCGGCTTGTATTAATAAAACTAACTATTTTATTTTTCATGCTAAGTTGCCTCTAAAAAAGTTGGGAAAGCCAATTACTTTTATTAAATAAATTATGCTTTATTAGTAACATTATTTATTGTTTCTTCCTTCTCACTATTCCCTATTTTTTATTTCAAACATATGCCATACAAGAAGGAGACTAATAGACAACAGAATAATGATTTTTTCTCATCAGCATATAGCTTAGTTCCTTGTTCTCGCGGGTTGATTGCTTGTTTGTTGGGATTAGGGCTTTTAAGCGTTAGTTGTAGCGGCTCGCTTCCCAAAGAAACAGCCGATGCTCAATCCCAACGTCGAAGTAGGGGAGGAAAAAAAGGTGGTGCAGTTCCTGTAGATGTAGCGATCGCTCGCACGGATTCGTTACAAAAATCACAGCCACTGACGGGTACTACGACACCTTTTCGTACAGTTTCATTGCGATCGCAAGTAGAAGGAAGGCTTTTGGGATTAAATGTAGATGTTGGTGATACGGTTAACCAAGGGCAAGTCATTGGACAGGTGGATGATACCCTATTAAGAACGGCAATAAATCAAGCAGAAGCAGAATTAGCATCTTTGAAATCAGAAATCGCACGTATTAACGCTCAGATTAGTAATGCTCGTGCGGAAGTCGAAAGAACTAAACTGCAACTCCAACAGCTACAAGCAGATTCTCAAAGACAGCAGAAACTTGCAAGTCAAGGTGCGATCGCCAAACAAACTGCCGAACAAGCACGTACACAAGCTCAATCAGCCGCTCAACTTGTTCGTGCTGCTCAAGAAAACGTTCGGGTCGAACAGCAAGCTCTTGCAGCGGCAAAAGGTAGAGTTATTGCTCAGCAAGCAGTTGTTGCAGAAGCAGTAGAAAGACGCTCCTATGCAAGACTCATATCACCCATTAGTGGTGCAGTTTTACAGAGATTAACAGAACCGGGAAATCTTCTCCAACCGGGGAATGAAATTGTCAAAATAGGGGACTTCAATCGGATCAAAGTAGAAGTTCAAATCTCCGAATTAGAATTAGCAAAAATCCAGGTTGGACAGTCCGTACAGGTGCGTTTAGATTCCTTTCCCAATCAAACATACTACGGAACAGTTACCCGTATTTCCCCCGCAGCCGATCCAACCGCTCGACTAGTACCAGTAGAAGTAGTTATTCCTAACAACAACAAGCAGATTGGTAGCGGTTTATTAGCACGAGTTGATTTTACATCTCAGGAACAAGCAAATATAGTAATACCTGAATCAGCGTTACAAAAAGACAGAAAAAGCAAAACCAAAACTGAAGAAAATTCCCAGACAAATAGTCAAGGTAAAATATTCGTTTTAAATTCCTCAGAAAAGCCTACAGTTTCAGTCAGAGAAGTAACAGTTGGCAAAAAAATTGATGGCAAAGTCGAAATTTTATCTGGACTGCAACCAGGAGAAAAATTTGTAGCCCGTAGCGGAGAGCCGTTAAAAGATAATGCGGCTGTAAGACTTTCAATTCTTTCTGAAAAGCCAACTCAACTCCAAAAAACGAATAACTGATAACTGTTCACTGTTCACTGGTAATATGCAACAAGTTAACCCAAACGGATTTAGTATTAGCGGTGTTTCAATTCGTCAGCATATCGGTACGTTGATGCTGACACTAGCAGTAATTGTGCTAGGTGTTTTTTATACAATCAGATTACCCGTAGATTTACTGCCATCAATTACCTATCCCCGAATTGGCGCACGTATTACAGCACCGGGAATTTCCCCGGAAGTGGGGGTTGATGAAATTACCAGACCATTAGAAGAAGCTTTTGCTCGTACAGAAGGTGTGCTTCAGGTATATTCCCAAACTCGTGAAGGTAATATCAGCGTCGATTTGTATTTTCAACCGGGGGGTAACATTGACCAAGCCCTTAATGATGCGACAGCTGCATATAACAGAGCCAGAAGCAGTTTACCCGATACTCTTGAAGCACCGCGTATTTTCAAATTTGACCCTTCCCAATTACCAGTCTATGAATTTGCCTTAACTTCACCTGATTTAAAAGGCGTTGACCTGCGTGTATTTGCTGAAGAAGAACTCGCTCGTGAACTTGGTGTAGTTCCGGGGGTTGCGGGGGTAGATGTATCAGGAGGGCTTCAAGAAGAAATTAGAGTAAATATTGACTTGAACCGCTTGCAAGCTTTGGGCGTAGGATTAACAGACGTACTTGATGAACTGAGGAGTCGTAACCAAGACGTTTCCGGTGGCAGAATATTTGGTGAAAATTCCGAGCCGTTAATCCGGACTGTGGGACGTTTTCAAGATGCTCAAGAGATTGAAAATCTTTCCTTTGAAGTTTCTGCTTCCGAATCTTCTACAACTGCTACTCCCCCTCGTCGCGTTTACCTACGAGATTTTGCCCAAGTTATCGATGGTTCCGAAGAACAACGAATATTCGTTTCACTCAATCGCGAAGAAGCAGTAAAACTCAGCGTTCAAAAACAGCCGGATAGCAATACAGTTAATGTTGTCGATAGCGTCAAACAGCGTTTGGAACAGCTAAAAGCATCCGGTTTAATTCCAGAAGGAACAGTAATTACCACAACCTCGGATGAATCGCAGTTTATCCGTAACTCCATATCAAACGTTACTACTTCCGGTTTAATTGGTACCTTGCTCGCTGCGATCGCGGTTTTATTATTTCTTGGTTCTATCCGTCAAACGTTGATTATTGTACTGGCAATTCCCTTAGCTACCCTAGCTGCAATTGTTATGATGGGTGTATTTGGCTTATCTCTGAACATTTTTAGTTTGGGTGGTTTAGCTTTGGGTGTGGGGATTGTTGTTGATAACTCCATCGTCATGTTGGAGAATATTGCCGAAGGTGCGGGAATGACTCCGGGTAAAAGTACAAGAACTCGTTTGAGTCCCCATCAATTACTCCAACAAGCCGAACAAAGCAGCCGGGAAGTTGAATCAGCTTTGATTGCTTCCACTAGTACCAACTTAGTTGCAGTATTGCCGTTTCTATTAATCGGTGGCTTTATTTCGCTGCTATTTAATGAGTTAATTCTCACTATCAGCTTTTCTGTTGCAGCTTCGATTTTAATTGCAGTCACCGTTGTACCGATGATGACATCCCGACTGCTAGCTTTACGGTGGTCGAGTCGTTTGAACGAATTTTGGTTATTACGTCAGTTTAATCGTAGTTTTGAAGCTGCTACGAGAGCATACGGTAATTTTTTAGCGAAAGTGCTGCGTTTTCGCTGGCTGGCTATTGGAGCAGCTATTTTAATATTTGGTGGTAGCAGTTTATGGATGATTCCCCAAATCCCCCAAGAAATTTTACCCCGCATTAGTACCGGACAAGCCAACTTATTTGCTCAGTTTCCTCCCGGTACACCTTTGGAAACCAACCGCAAAATTATGGCTGCGGTAGATGATATTCTGATCGAACAGCCAGAAACCGAGTATACTTTTACCACTGCTGGAGGTGCGCTGTTTGGTACTAGTACCAGTGAAAACCCGTTACGGGGTTCCAGTACCATTACCTTAAAACCCGGTACCGATGTAGAAGCTTATGTAGAAAAAGTGACCGCTGAGTTTGAGAAACTTAATTTAGCCGGAATTCGTTTGCGTCTGAGTCCCGGTGCAGTCCGGGGTTTAATATTGAGTAATTCCCCCGTCCGTGGTGCAGAAGTTGATGTGATTTTACAGGGGAATGATTCGCGATCGCTACAAGAAGCAGGTCGTCAAGTATTAGCAGCAATGGAAGAACAAGCTACTTTAGCTAGATTCCGTCCCGATGCTGACCCCCAGCAACCAGAAATTCAAATTTTACCCGACTGGGAAAGAGTTGCGGATGTAGGTTTAACAACTCAATCGATTGGTGACACTATTCAAACCGCGATCGAGGGTAGCACACCGACTCAGTTGCAGCGCGATAACCGTTTGGTAGATATAAAGGTACAGTTGAGCGAAGAATCAATCAAATCTGCTTCGGAACTGGCAAGATTACCTTTATTTGTAAATAATAATCGTCAAGTACGTTTAAGTGACGTTGCCGACATTGTTGACGGACAAGCACCCGGAGAAATTCAGCGGATTAACCAGCGTCAGGTCTTTATTGTTGCAGGTAACTTAACTGAAGGAGCAAGTCTAGGGGAAGCACTAAAACAAGTTAATTCTGTACTCGCGAGTTTGGATTTGCCTGAAGGTGTGTTGGTATTGCCTAGTTCGTCATCGCAAGCTAATGAAGAATTGCAAAACTCTTTGAAATTGTTGGGAGGATTAGCCGCTTTTCTGGTATTTGTGGTCATGGCTGTGCAGTACAATTCCCTGGTTGATCCCTTAGTAATTATGTTTACAATTCCTTTGGCATTAGCTGGGGGTATTTTCGGACTTTATATTACTCAGACAGCCATTGGTGCAACGGTTATCGTTGGTGCAGTGTTGTTAGTAGGTATTGTCGTTAATAACGCCATCATCATGGTAGAGTTAGCCAATCAAATTCGCGAACAAAAAGGTGTTGACCGTCAAACCGCAATTTTGCAAGCTGCACCGCAACGCTTGCGTCCGGTATTAATGACCACCATTACCACAGTTTTGGGTATGTTCCCCCTAGCGTTAGGTATCGGGCAAGGTTCGGAATTCCTACAACCTTTGGGTGTAGTAGTCTTTTCTGGATTGTCTTTAGCAACAGTATTAACTTTATTTGTGATTCCCTGCTTTTATATTTTGCTACATGACCTTTTCAGTGGAAAATGGGGAAGGAGAGTTAGGAGTTAGGAGTCATAGGATTTTGGATTTTGGATTTGGGAATTAAGAATAGTGAGGAGTTAGGAGTTAAATTATTTAACCTTTAATCTCTTGATAAACTGCTAATGTTTCTTGATAAACCCGGTTAACATTCAACCTTTCTAAATTTTGACCGGCTCGATTTTTCCATTCGTGTAATGCATTTGCATCATTCACCAAATTTATCATCTTATTTGCTAAAGCTTGACTATTTTGTGGTGGTACTAAAAGCCCAGCTTCTCCATAATCCAAAGCTTCAGGAATTCCATCAACTTCGGTTGCAATAATCGCACAACCGGCTTCACGCGCTTCTGAAAGTACCAGCGGACAAGGATCGCGAAAAGAAGCGAGGACAAATATATCACAAGAGTTTAAGTAGCGTTGCGGTTCTGGCTGATAACCTTCAAAATGAATTCTATCAATGCAACTTAGCTGTTTTGCTTGTGTTTCAAACATCTCTTTATCCGGACCATTTCCGACTAAATAAAGATGAGATTGAGGAAATAAATCTGCAATTTGCTCAAAAGCATTTATTAGTACAGTAATACCTTTACGCTGATACATTCCCGCAACAGTGAGAATTGCTGGATGGTGTAACTGTAAATTTTGATATTCATGTATCGGGTTCCGGGGACTTCCCAAAGTTCCATTACAAATAACCCGTAATTTATCTTCTGAAATACCCCTTTTTTTCATACTTTGAGCCACAACTTTACTGACAGCAATTACCCGATCAGCTAAACCCATTAATATACTTTCGTGCTTAAATTCGTTGTGTACAGTGGAAACCAAACCATAATTATTTCCAAATCTCAAACCACTTGCAAGCAGCATACCTGTCATCATATGAGCATGAACGATATCTGGCTGAAAATCTTTGATAATCTGCCGATAAATTACTCCTGCTTTCATAATATTTTGTGGTGTTCTTTTTTGATTTAAATGATAATGTTTAACACCATATTTATTAAGCAATATTTCATATTCACCATCATCAGAAACTACCGCTACATCATGACCATTTTTAGCTTGCAAACAAGCAATATCTACCGCTACATTGATGATACCGTTACCAATTTCCTGAATATCGTTCAAAATATGGATTATTTTCATCGACATACTACGTATTAAAATAAGTTGTTACATTTAAACAAAGCATGAATTTATAGTAACTGCTCCGAAGCAAGTTTTACTTCATACATAAGATAAAAATTTTCAATATTTTGTTTCCTTGATGATTTTAAATTTTTTCAGTTAAAATATTGCTTCTTATAAATAGATAGTCATGAGAAGTTAGCTTTAACTAAGCTAAACCATCAAAGAAATGCTTGACTATAAATTTACGCATCTAAGTAAAATCAACGATACGCTCTATGAATACTGAGCATCTTTAATAAGTGAATTTATTTAGTCTGAAATTATGCAAAAGTAATGCGTAAGGATAAAAACGTTCCGCGATCGCAACTGCGAAGTCTTTTAGCCGCTTTTCTTATATATATTAGGAATATGCTCTGCTCATATGTAATCTTCGATATCTCCTTTAAAAGAAATCAAGTATATTCCAACTATTATAATTTTATAAACCTAATTAGTCAGTAAATGTTTTTTCAATGTATTTACTGCCATTAGTTTAGATGTAGGCAAAATTATCTACCTATTAAAAGCTAAATCATTATTCAATTAAGACAATTTTACGTAAATTACGAGTGTGTAAATTCCCGCGACGTGCTAAAGCCGAAGCAAGCAGAAGCCGCCAAGCAGTTAGAGATAAAACAGAAGTATCTGCCAATTTAAGAAAATTTTTGATTTTTTTTTGCTTCAATGCAACTATTGCCCAATGTAGCTTCAAGTAATTTCTAATATCATCAAAAGCTGGAATGTCAGAGCGGTATTGTTCGTCAACTAAAGCGTAAATCTTCTCTTTCATTAAAATGTTAGTATTTAAACGCTTTTGGAGAAAGATTTTTTGGTCATATCCTCCAGACCAAATTGTTCGGTAAGCCAAACACTGATTTAAGAAAATAGCATCTCCAAACTGAGCAATACGAATCCAAGAATCAATATCATCGCAGCCCGTCAATTTAATATCCCATCCACCGCTTTTTAAAAAAGCCTCACGAGTACAAGCGACTTGAACCGGAGTTCCGAATGGTAATCGCTCCAAAAGCATACCGTAATGAATATCCGCTTGGGGTATGTAAAAAGCCGATCCCGGACCGAGTACGGGTGTACGACTCACCTCCGCTGACAACTCATTGACCTGAGACGCAATACAAGAGCAGATTACAGCACTTTCACGCATGGCGATCGCACAAAGCATTTCTTCAAGACAATTGGGAGCCAGATAGTCGTCATCATCTAAAAATTTAATCCACTCACCTTGAGCCAGAGAAATTCCAGCATTTACTGTTGCAGCATGACCTGAATTAACGCTATTACAAAAGTAAATTAGTCGTTGCTGCTGTCGTGGTGGTAGCTGTTCCTTGAAATTATTGACATACTCGGAAGTCCCATCAGACGAACAATCATCAGCAATCACGATTTCACACTCAACAGTCTGGCTAAAAGCAGAGTTAATTGCTCGTTTAAGTAAATCTAAACGGTTATAGGTTGTAATGACAACGCTAAATTTCATACATTCAATACTCTAAGTACAGCCATATCAACTACCGAATATAAAAACAAATTGTGCTTTATACAAAAAAATATTGTAATCATTAAAATAATCATTTTAAATAAGTGGACTAAAACATCGATATAGATTTATTATTGGTGATCGTGAGATTTGAAAAAACTAATGAACGTACAAGAAATAATCCGTAACCTAGAAGCGGAACAACTCAAAACAGACCTACCATTAATTTACGTAGGTGATACCGTGAGAGTCGGAGTAAAAATCAAAGAAGGCGAGAAATTTCGCGTACAGCCCTACGAAGGAGTTGTAATTGCCAAGCGTAACGGTGGAATCAACGAAACTATTACAGTTCGTAAAGTATTTCAAGGTGTTGGCGTTGAACGGGTTTTTCTCCTGCATTCTCCCCGAATTGATAATATAAAAGTTATGCGTCGAGGTAAAGTACGACGTGCCAAACTTTATTATCTTCGCGATCGCATCGGGAAAGCTACCCGGATTAAGCAGCGTTTTGACCGCTCACTGTGACATCAATAACTACCCCGAGACAGATACGAGCATCTACAGTAAAGCGGCATCACTGGCCGCTCTTTATTAGTTTTCAGAAAAAATAGATCATATTTGGCACAATTGGGTTAAACTAGTTAAGACCAGCACAAATAATAATTAATAAAGCTTGTGCGCTCTTAGTTCAGTTGGTAGAACGCAGGTCTCCAAAACCTGATGTCGGGGGTTCAAGTCCTCCAGGGCGCGTTATTAAATAAAATGCAGCCCGAAAGTTTTACTAAGATTTTCGGGTTAATTTTATTTTTTATAGCAGCTTTATACATCTAATTTTATGAATAGTGGTCTAATTCAGAACTGTTACTATTTAATGGAGACGTTCCGTATAGTAAGAATATAGGATTGGGGGAGAGGTATTTGACTATGGCCAAGAAAAACGAAGTACAGGTACAGGAAATGAGTAGCGGGTTTAATGCTGGCAACTTCTTTAAAGGAACTAGAGAGGAATTTGAAAAAGTCGTTTGGCCTAGTCGTAAACAGTTGGTGAGTGAATCCGCAGCCGTATTGTTAATGGTAACCCTTTCCGCTACAGTGATATTTTTTGTAGATAAATTCTTTGCTTGGGCAGCAACAGTGGTATTTAAATGACTTCTGCAACAGACGAAGACCGTAATTCGCCGTTGCAGTCAGAGGAAATGGACGCAGCGTCAAACGATGGCGTGCAAGCACCCCGGTGGTATGCAGTGCAAGTAGCCTCTGGCTGCGAAAAGCGTGTAAAAACCAACTTGGAGCAGCGCATTCAAACCTTTGATGTGGCTGACAAAATAATTCAGGTAGAGATTCCACACACGCCAACAGTCAAAATCCGTAAAGATGGCAGTCGTTACCAGACAGAGGAAAAAGTATTTCCTGGCTATGTACTGGTAAAAATGGAAATGGAAGATGATATCTGGCAGGTGGTGCGAAACACCCCCCATGTAATCAACTTCGTAGGAGCCGAACAAAAAAAAGGTAGTGGAAGAGGGCGTGGTCACGTAAAACCGTTACCCCTTTCTCGTAGTGAAGTAGAAAGGATCTTCAAGCAAGCTACCGAACAAGAGCCAGTAGTGAAAATTGACATGGCTGCTGGTGATAAGATAATTGTGCTTTCAGGTCCATTCAAAGACTTTGAAGGTGAAGTAATTGAAGTAAGTCCGGAACGAAGCAAGCTCAAAGCACTGCTTTCGATTTTCGGAAGAGATACGCCAGTAGAGTTGGAATTTAACCAAGTAGAAAAACAAAGCTAGTAGGAAATGGCGAAGAAAATAACAGCGATTATTAAACTGGCTCTGCAAGCTGGGAAAGCTAACCCAGCACCTCCTGTGGGACCTGCTTTAGGTCAGCACGGTGTTAATATCATGATGTTCTGTAAGGAGTACAACGCCAAAACAGCTGATAAAGCTGGGACGGTGATTCCGGTAGAAATTTCGGTTTTTGAAGACCGGAGTTTTACATTTATACTCAAGACTCCTCCAGCATCGGTACTAATTACCAAAGCAGCCAAAATAGCAAAAGGTTCTGCCGAACCAAATAAAGCCAAAGTTGGTTCAATCACAAAAGACCAATTGCGAGAAATAGCCGAAACTAAAATGCCCGATTTGAACGCCAACGACATCGAAGCGGCGATGAAAATTATTGCGGGTACTGCTCGTAATATGGGTGTAACGGTATCAGATTAAGAAAGTTAGGAGTTAAGAGTTAAGAGTTATGAATTTATAACTAGTAACCAACAACTAACTAAAATCCAAAATCCATTGACGCGCAAGCGTCTTCTCGTAGAGTAATCTAAAATCCAAAATTATTTGGGGGAGAGAATTAATCTCGCTAATTACCCCAGGAGGAACAAATGGCAAAATTGTCGCGTCGTATGATAGCGCTGCATGAAAAGATAGAAGATCAAGAATATCAACCGATAGAAGCTTTAAGTTTGCTTAAAGAAACGGCAACAGCAAAATTCCCCGAAGCAGCAGAAGCGCATATTCGCTTGGGAATTGACCCCAAATATACAGATCAGCAGTTGCGGACAACAGTAGTACTGCCTAAAGGTACCGGACAAGACATCAGAGTGGCAGTAATTGCGCGAGGCGAAAAAGTCGCAGAAGCAACTAGTGCAGGTGCTGATGTAGTTGGTTCTGAAGAACTGATTACCGAAATCCAGCAAGGAAGAATGGATTTTGATAAGCTAATTGCTACCCCCGATGTCATGCCGCAAGTAGCAAAACTTGGTAAATTATTAGGACCGCGTGGTTTGATGCCATCTCCTAAAGGTGGAACCGTCACATTTGACCTTGTAGGTGCGATCGGAGAATTCAAAGCTGGTAAATTAGAATTTAGAGCCGACCGGACTGGCATAGTTCATGTTATGTTTGGTAAGGCATCTTTTTCTCCAGAAGATTTATTGGTAAACTTGAAGGCGTTGCAAGAAAGCATTGAACGTAACCGTCCTTCAGGAGCAAAGGGTCGCTATTGGCGGACTATTTACGTATCTGCCACAATGGGACCATCGATTAGACTAGATGTCAACGCTTTGCGCGATTTAAAACTTAGCGACATAGCTTAAAAACTCAATACGTAACAGCCAGAGACAGCAGGTGCTTTTACAAAAGCTTAATTTCCTGCCTAGGTTAACATCCCATTTCTTCTTTCTCTACTAGTAGTAAGAATTAGATGATCTAAGGATTTTGTAATTACTTGTAAAGAAGTTTTTACAAATGTTAAACCCTGGCTGTTGCAGTCAGGGTTTTGTTGTTTTTAAGGTCGAAAAAAACCATGAAGGAGGTGATATAAAATGGGTAGAACGCTAGAGAACAAAAAGGAGATAGTCGCCGACCTCAAAGGACTTTTGAGCGAATCTTCCCTGGCATTAGTAATTGAATACCAAGGACTAAGCGTATCGGAAATTAGCGATTTGCGTAATCGGATGCGTCCAACTGGTACTGTTTGTAAAAGAACCAAAAACACCTTGATGCGTATTGCTGTTGAAGAAGATACTCTATGGCAGCCAATGACGCAGTACCTTCAAGATTCTTCAGTCTTTTTGCTAGTAAAAGAAGACTTAAAAGATGCCATTACGGCTTACGAAGAATTCCAAAAAGTCACCAAGAAAACACAAATTCGTGGTGGAGTACTTGAAGGACAGGCTTTGAGTGTAGATCAAGTCAAAGCACTCAAGGATTTGCCTTCCAAGCAAGAACTTATGGCTCGCTTGGCTGGTGGTTTGAATTCGATTGCAACCAAATTGGCTGTGGGACTCAACGCAGTACCAACCAAATTGGCAAGAGGTATCAACGAAGTACCAAATTCCTTGGCACGCGCAGTCAAAGCAGTTTCCGAGAAAGAAAGTTCTGGGGACTCTTAACTTCTAGATTTAGGATTTTGGATCTTGGATTGTACATAAACAAACTAAGTCTGACTTGAAAAATCTAGATTAAAAAGAATTCTTGATTTAAGTAACAAAACAACACAAAACTTCAGGAGTAAATAAATGTCTGCAAAAACCGATGAAATCATGGAAAGCTTGAAGTCTTTGAGCTTACTCGAAACTTCCGAACTAGTTAAGCAAATCGAAGAAGTATTTCAAGTAGATGCTTCTGCTTCCAGTGGTGGTGGCATGATGATGATGCCCGGAATGATGCCCGGAGCGCCTGGTGCTGCTGCTGCTGAACCTGAAGAAGAGAAAACTGAGTTTGACGTAGTACTTGAAGACGTACCAGCCGATAAGAAGATTGCGATCCTCAAGGTTGTACGCGGTATTACCGGCTTAGGTTTGAAGGAAGCCAAAGACTTAGTAGAATCCGCTCCTAAACCAATTAAAGAAGCTATTACCAAAGAAGCTGCTGAAGATGCTAAGAAGCAGCTTGAAGAAGCTGGTGCTAAGGTTTCGGTTAAGTAATAAATTTTTAAAATTCGCAATCCGTAATTATTAATTGCGAATTGCGAATTGCGAATTGCGAATTGGTTTAATGTAAATCCGCATCCCAGACAGCAATATAAATGCGGTCTTCTTGATTGCGTTCGATTACTCCTTTTAAACCGCCGGTTTGAAAGGAATATTGGTTTGTTTGGCGCTGATAAACTTGCTGCAATCCTTGCTGGATATCGCCATTTATATTACCTGCTAACATTCCTCTTAAAGTATTTTCCATCATGTTTGCTCCCACGGATTGGGCGAGAGAGGCTTCTGTTTGCCGCAATATTCCAGATTGACGGTCAAAAAGCAAACCGAGGTCTACACGATTTGGTTGTAATTTATAAAGATAGGCGCGGGTATTCCATAAACCTTTAGAAACTTTGGTTGGCTGTCCTAAATTTGCTTTGACATTGTTTTCAGAAATACCTGTAGGAAATACTGGAAAACTACGATTGTTTGTATTATTAACAACTGGTTTTTCAATTTCTTTTGGAGGTGCTGAAGCTTTAGGAGTAGGGATAGGAGCAGGAGTCGAAATTATTTGGGGTTGTGGTTCTGGTATTGGAATGACTGACGGCTGGTTGTTTTCCGGTGTTGGTTCAGGTGTTGGTTCGATTATTGGTTGCTGCTGCGGTTGCGGTGGAGCAATTTGTGGCTGTGATGGAGGTTGAATTTCCGGGATTTCGGATGGTTCGACTTCGGTGATTGGTTCGCGAGAAGGAATAGGACTACTATTAATATCTGACGGCGTTTGAGATATGACGACCTTTTCCTCCGGTTGTTGACGGTTAAAATTGGCGATCGCCACTCCCCCAATTAATCCAGCAGTTAGCAAACCACCGAAAATTAAACCGGGTTTTAACCAGTTTGTAGAAGTTGGAGTTGGGGTATTTCGAGGAATTCCGGCTGCGGGAGATACTGCAACTGTTTTTTGAGTATTCTGGTTAAATGCGGGTGAAGCAGTAGTAGAAGTCTTTGACTTTAATGCATCAAGCATTTTGCTGGCAGTACTGTAGCGACTACCTACATTTGGATCGATCGCGCGATCAAGAATTGCTTTAAAAGAAGTAGATAATTCTCCAGAGGCATAATTTTCCCATAGTATTTTACCAGTTTGCGGGTCAGTTTCTAATTCTTGGGGATGTTTCCCAGTTAACAAATAAATTGCGGTTAAACCCAAACTGTAAATATCAGTAGCAAAGACTGTATGTCCTACAGCTTGTTCGATCGGCATATATCCCGGTGTCCCAATCACCATCGATTGCGTCGGTTTTCCCGAAGAATTGACGGTATTACGAATAGTTTCTTTGACCGCACCGAAATCAATTAAAACCGGCTTACTATTAGAACTGCGGAAAATAATATTATCGGGTTTTATATCGCGGTGAATAATTCCTTTCGAGTGAACGTATTCTAAAACCGATAGCAAACTAAGTAAAATTTCTCTGACAGCTTTTTCATCCAAACATCCATTAACTTCAATAATATTTGTTAAAGTTTGCCCTTGAATCCATTCCTGAACCAGATAAAACAGACCATTTTCCGCAAAATAGGCGTAAAGGTTAGGAATTTGGTCGCTACCTTCACCGAGAAATTCTAAAGTTGTTGCTTCTCGTTCAAAAAGTTGCTGAATTTTTTCATAGGTTTTTGGATCGTCTACCAACGGTTTGAGTTGCTTGATAACACAACGACGACGAGAAGGAAGATGAGTATCTTCTGCTAAAAAGGTTTCACCAAACCCACCAGCACCTAACACCTGGATAACTTGATAACGATTGTTCAGTAACTTTGTTGTCATCTGCTTTAAACGAGTGAATACTCCAATTGATGCCGCGAGCCAATATTTAATTTATCTCAATTGTTCCGACGATGTTGGTAGTGGAATATATCCCGATTTGGTTTTTGATTATTTTTTGAGGGTAGGAAATCTTGTATATTATTATTTAGGTTAATAACCCTAGCACTAGAGTTATAGGAAAATAATTATGATGATTGGAACAACACGTAAAGTCCGATGCTTGGTAGCCCCGTGTTTTTAAACCGGGGTGGAAAAGCGACATAGCAGCGAAAGTGGGCGGACAGAGTACTCTGTCCGCCACATTTCGCGATTTATCTGAATTCAATATTAATGTCTTTCATGATGCGGGTCGTTTATATACGCCATTACCTTACTAGTGCTAACTTTCCCAGACGTATCGTAAAAGTAACTCCTAGTCCAAAGTGATGGGAGTTTTTTCAATTCTGGGAACTCATCTCTTAGTAATTTTGAACTTCTCCCTTTGAATGCTTTGATGACATTAAAAATAGCTGTTTTTTCGTCATACTCTATAAGTAAATGTACATGGTCTGAAGCTATTTCTTTAGCCTTGATAATCCATTCGTTATCTACCGCGACTGAATCTAATATCTCAGATAATCGCAATTTAACATTCCCTTTTAGTACAGGCTTCCTTCTTTTAGGTACCCAAACTAAGTGAACCGTAGCCAAGCCTACAGAATGTTCATTGTGCCTATATCCTACAGAGTCTTTTCTCATAATATTTGGTTGACGGGTTGACAGTTGTCAACCAACAATCTAACATAACAAATATAGATGAGCAACCGGAGAACAAAGTGTTTGGCTGTCAACAAGGATTGATAAAGTGTGACAAAGAAACCGCATCGATAATTGAGTATCTTTGCTACGAATCTAATAATTTATATAACTGTTCTGTCTACTATGCTAGGCAAATATGGTTTAAAACAGGGAAGATTGTTAGCGGGTTTGACTTAACTGCTCAGATGAAAACTAACAAACATTTCAACGCGGGTTATGCATCCTCTATGCAGCAAACTTGCTTGAATGTTGGTGAAGCTTTTAAATCGTTTAAAAAGTTATCAGCTAAATCTAAAAATGGAGAGTTAAATCAAAAACCAAAAGCACCAAACTATAGAAAACCTGGTGGTTTATTTACTGTCACATATCCTAAAAGGTGGTTGAAACTAAAAAACGGTCAAATTAGATTCCCTTTAGGAACCCAAGTTAAGGCATGGTTTGGAATATCTGATTTTTTTCTACCAATGCCTACTAACTTAAATTGGTCAGCTATTAAAGAAATAAGAATATTACCAAGGAATAGATGCTTCTATGCCGAATTTGTTTATAAAACAGAATTAGAAAATATTGAATTTGATAAATCAAAAGTGCTAGGAATCGACCACGGTTTGAATAATTGGTTAACTTGTGTATCTAATATTGGAACATCTTTTATAGTTGATGGCTTACATCTCAAAAGCTTAAATCAGTGGTATAACAAATCTGTCGCCAAAATCAAAGAAAATAAACCCCAAGGTTTTTGGTCAAATAGACTCGCAGCACTGACAGAAAAACGTAACCGTCAAATGCGTGACGCTGTTAATAAAGCAGCAAGAGCTGTAATTAACCACTGCATTGATAAAAGCATTGGTTCAATTGTTTTTGGTTGGAATACTGGTCAAAAAGATAGCGCGAATATGGGGAAAAAGAACAATCAAAAATTTGTCCAAATCCCAACCGCAAAACTAAAAAACCGTATTGAACAGTTATGCGAGCAATACGGAATTGAGTTTATTGAAACCGAAGAAAGTTATACCTCTAAAACATCGTTTTTGGATAATGATATTCTACCTAAATATGGTGAGAAACCCGACGGGTGGAAGAGTAGTGGTATTAGAACTAATCGCGGTTTATTTAAATCTGGAACCGGAATCAAAATAAATGCAGACTGCAACGGTGCTGCAAATATTATTCGTAAAGTAGCGATGACGACTAAATTTGATTTAGTCCGAATCAGTAGAGGCGTTTTAAGTACGCCTAAGAAAGTCCGTTTGTGG
>NZ_JAYGHM010000021.1:0-15103 GCF_034931125.1 Rivularia sp. UHCC 0363
CCGTCTTGCTCAGACCTTAAAATTTTACTCGGTGAATTGTTCCCCTGAAATACGCATATATGAATAAAAAACAAGGAATCTTGAATATGTCTACCACACCAGAATCCAATTACAACATAGAAACTAATAAATTACTAGTATCCATGACCTTAAAAATTCCCTTACAATTTGAGATAGAGCTACAAGGGATGCAAAATACAGATAGTCAATCCAACTATCAAGCTTTGAATACAGCTATAAATACAAATTCAGATTTGATTATCGAAAAAATAAATCAAGCTAAAATTCACGAACAAGCACGGGTTTTATCTAATCAATTAGCTACTCAGATATTAAATAATCAATCTCTGTTAGCGTTAGATAATGGGGATACTTGGGAACAAAAGGTAGGAAATTTAGAACGCGATCGCTTAATTACAGCATTAAATACTGAGAATAAGCCAGAAATTAATCAGGAAATAACACACCATACTGATAAAAAAAGAAAAGTCCGTTTAGGTGACTCATTTAATGATAGTCTAACTTTAACGGTGAATTTTGTTGGAACTATTCTCTTTTTGGGTAAATTAGCTAACTATAGCTGGGAGTGATATTTGAAATTAGCCGCAGAAAAAGGTTTAACAAAAATTCCACCAGAACCAACTTATCTTATAACTTTGACAGAGCAAATTGAATAATTTTGCATCTATATTAAATATGGTGGGCTTTTGCTGTCTTTCTCAAGAATCGTTATAAACGGCATAACTTTTCCTGACTCACCTTTATTTAGATTCACATGGCAGGTATCAGTATTAAGGAAGATTTTGAATTGTAAAAGATAATGTTTGAAAGCAGGTCTTTTGCAGCATTTTATCCAAAATTTGAGATAAATAATATTAAATATAGGGGTTTTCATTTTTGGAGACTTTGCAACTGCAAAGTCTCTACATTTTTGGGATACACCTTTTGATTTGTATCGAAAGAATGCTGAAATGAGATTACAAGTGCATAAGTTGATTTTATTTGCACCTATAAGTAATAAGGGCTGATATTTATCTAAAAAAAGCGAAATTTTTATCTGTATTACTATGAAAAAAATCTTGATATTATCGGCGAATCCCAAGAATACTAATCAGTTACGCTTGGATGAGGAAGTGCGGGAAATTAAAGCAGCGCTAAAACTGAGCAAAAATCGAGAAAAGTTTGAAATTGTTACTGAGTCAGCGTTACGGGTGAATGATTTACGGCGATCGCTCTTGGATAATCTACCCCATATCGTTCATTTTAGCGGACATGGTTCGGGAAATGATGGTTTGGTGTTGGAGAATAAGTTGGGAGAAATGCAGCTTGTTAGTAGCGAAGCTTTGGCTGGTTTATTTGAATTGTTTGAGGATCGAGTTGAATGTGTTGTGCTTAATGCTTGTTATAGCGAAGTGCAAGCCGAGGCGATTTTTCAGCATATTGATTGCGTAATTGGCATGAATCAAGCAATTGGGGATGTTGCTGCAATTGAGTTTGCGACGGGTTTTTATGATGCATTAGCGGCTGGGAGAAGTTATCGGGATGCGTTTGAATTTGGTTGTGGAGCTATTGATTTGCAGGGGATTCCGGAGTCAAAAACGCCACAAATTAAAGCAAGGCAATGTCAGCAACAATTTTCTTCTAATGAGGATAAGAATATACCTAGCGAACAGGTAAACACGGAAAAAACCCTACAAACCATACAAATTCATGGTGGGGTTAAGGGTTTTGTGCAGGACAACTCTGGAACTGTTAATCAAAATATTAATTGAAAATTGGAGAAACAGAACTTATGTATGAAGCTAATTTGCCAAATAATATTCAGATTTTTGGTGGAGTTAAGGGTTGGGTACATGAAAATAGAGGAGTTGTCAATCAAAAAATAATTATTGAAATATCAAATATCCTCGGTTTACGGACACCAGATGCAGCCAAAAAATTTACTCAAAATGAGTATAAACAGAAAAATACCTTGCTCAATAAGGTAAAAAATTATTGGGTTCAAGGCATCTTAGAAAATTCATTACACACAAAAGTAATGATTGAATTGGGTATAAAAGAAGAATCAAATGCAGTCAAAGATATTTTTACTGGGATAAAGGAACGTTCTAGTCTGTCAAATCAACTACCAATAAGTACAGGTGTAACTGATATTTTTAATCAGATGGGAGACGGGCGAACTCTGTTAATTCTTGGTGATCCAGGAGCAGGTAAAACAATAACCCTTCTAAAATTAGCAGAGAGCTTGATTGCTCGTACTGAACTAGACATGAGCCGACCGATTCCAGTAGTGTTCACTTTATCGTCATGGGTGAATAAACGGCAAAAGATATCAAACTGGCTGGTTCAAGAGCTTTGGAATAGATACCAAGTTCCTAAAAGTCTGGGAAAAAGCTGGGTGAAGCAGGAAAAAATATTACCGTTGTTAGATGGGCTTGATGAAGTCAAGCCGGAACTTCGGGAAGACTGCGTTGAAGCTATTAATCAATTCATGCAAAAGCACGGACATATTGAAATTGTTGTAAGCAGTCGTATCAAAGACTACGAAGCTCTCTCTTCCCAACTGCAATTACAAGGTGCAATCCGCATCCTACCTTTAAGTAATGACCAAATTAAGCAATATTTAGATCAAGCGGGTGGGGAACTGGAAGCCGTTAAACATCTACTTCAAACAGATACCAAGTTGCACGAGTTAGCTGAGTCACCCTTAACCCTCAGCATAATGACACTGGCGTATAAAGGCAAGAAACCGGAAGAACTACCACAAATAGGTTCCGTGGAAGAACGCCGTCAGCACCTATTCAATACTTATATTGAGCGGAGGTTTCAGCGCAAAAATCACCAATACCCCAAAGAACAAGTGATGCGATGGCTCAGTTGGCTGGCTTTTAAAATGTCTCAAGCATCTCAAACGGTTTTTCTGATTGAGCAAATTCAACCTAAATGGTTGGAAACAAATCAAAAAAGTCGCTATCGATTTGGAAGTATGTTGGTTGGGGGTTTAACTATTTTGTTGATATTATGGCCAATTTATGCGTGGGACCCACTTTATGATTTAGGCTGGAAAGCAGTCGAACATCAGAGAGGGGGACTGATAAATGCATTGAGGTGGGGAATAGTTATAGCGCCGATTTTTGGATGGGGTGCAGCAGAAATTAAAACATATGAAACCCTGACATGGCCCTGGAAAAAAACATGGAATAATCTAATTACAGGATTAATTAAAGGACTGAAGTGGGGACTGATTTTTGCACTCACTTTAGCACCGCTTGGTGGTCTGTGGATTGGTTTAACAAGGTGGCAAGCTTACGGAGGAGCAATATCGGGAATAGAGTGGGGTATAGAATACGGGCTGAAGTGGGGGCTGAGTTTGGGTCTGTGTTTGGGTATAATTGATGCCCTCAGAGGCTCTCAAATAGAAACAAAAACTATTCCTAACCAAGGTATTTGGAAATCCGCTAGCAATGCCGGAATTACTGGGTTAATTAGTTGGCTAATTTTGGTTCCAATTTATTTGTTTAATTCGCAGCTAATTTCTAATATTTATTGGGGACTAATTATGGGGTTAGGAGATTGGGCGAAAAGCACGCCAATTGATATAGTTACTCCTGCTCTAAGATGGGGGCTAATTTTGGGGCTAATTTTCGGTGGTGGCACTGCCTGTATCAGGCATTTTACCTTGCGTCTCATCCTTCATCGCAATAATTACATTCCCTGGAACTATGCTCACTTCCTCAACTACGCTAGCGAACTAGTTTTTCTGCACAAGGTTGGCGGTGGCTACATCTTTATTCATCGTATGCTACTGGAACATTTTGCTCAAATTTATCGCAAAGATACGCTAAATCAAGTAGATTCAAGTAGTGCCGAGTATGGTGAAAACAAATCTCTGAATCCAGTTCAAAATCACATTTATTGTAGTAAATGCGGTTATAAGAATTCGGCTAATTCCCATTTCTGTACAAACTGTGGGACATCATTGAATAAAATAGTTAGCTGATGCTAGATTTAGATCTTAATCATGGGCTGGAATGACCGATAATTATTAGTGTTAGCCGACAGCTACGACCTGCACTAAACGTTGTTAAGTACCTACGCAAAATTAATTGTGTACTGTCATTGCGTTCACGGAGTGTTCCCTCTTAGGGAATGGAACGAAGCAATCGCAGGGACTTGAACTTTTTAGAATGTTAAATTAATTTTGCACGACTACTTATCGAAAATCAATATACTGTTATTCAAAAATAACACAATAAAGGTTAATACAAAATGATTCATCACATTTCTATTCCTGCACAAAATCCCCAGCACGTTGCTTCGGTTATAGCTGAACTGTTTAATACTGGTTATTGCGCTCCGTTCCCATCTAATCCAGGTAGCTATGTAGCTTTGGCTGGTGATCAGTACGGAACTGTAATTGAAGTTTATCCCTGGGGTACCCTAATGACTCCAGGAGAAGACGATAAACCAATACAGTTTCAACATCAAAATACTTCAAATCAGTTTATCTCTTGCCACGCTGCAATTTCTATCCCCCTAAACCAGTCGCAAATCGAATCTATTGCCGATCGCGAAAAATGGCGATGCGTGCGTTGTAGCCGTGTTAACTTTGAGGTAATTGAGTTTTGGGTGGAAAATGCCGTGTTGCTGGAATTAGCTACACCTGAGCTAGCAGAACAATACACTACCGCTTTAACCCCAGAAAATGTAGCTGGATATTTTGCGGGACAAAATTCTTGATTTAAAGGAATAGCAAATAAGCAATGATCACTCAGTTTGTTTCTCGTTCCCTTATTATTGTTGTAATATCTCAATTATTCTCACTATGACCGAAAATAATGGGATAGTGCGATTCGTTGTTTAGGGAATCACGGTAGTCAGCCCGTACATACCTAAACCAGTGAAACTTAAGGAGACTTAAGCACTGAACTCTTCTTACGATATAGGTGAAAGTCCTATCCGCTAGATTCAAGCGTGACTCCTTATCTGCCTACACCGAGTAGACTCGGAATTCTACAGAGTGAAGCTAGGAACAGGGCGCAACCAGACATCTGTTATGGGGTGACACTGGCGCTAACAGGGAGTACTCATGGTGAAAACGTACCTAGAAAAGCAACCTATTATTGAGCAGGGCATAACACACAAACCCTGACTTCACTGGAGTTCATACCCGCAGCACACTGTCCCCGTAGCTGCAAGAATCTTGGGTATCCAGTGGTTGAAGTGGTAACACCTAAAAGTACAAAAAAAGGGGATACTTAAATGCCCCATCGTATAAAGGGAACGAATAAAAACGAACCAAGAGTCCTGGGACGGTCGAATCCCAAGGTAGGTATGACGAGATACAGAACTCTCTTGATTCGGGTAGGACACAGCGTAATTGCTGTGAGGTATTCAGAAAACACTTCACGGAGTAGAGCATGATTAGGCACAGTAAAAAAACTTACTAGTGAATCTTGGAAAGGTTTAAATTGGAAGAAATTCCAAAAAAACCTTTTCCGCTTACAATGTCGAGTGTTCAAAGCGATTCGAGCAGGAAACAAGCGTAAAGCTTTGTCACTTCAAAAGCTTATTCTGAAATCTTCTTCAGCTAGATTTCTGGCAATTCGTCAAGTAACTCAGCTAAACGCAGGTAAGAAAACAGCAGGTGTAGACGGCAAAAAATCCCTCAATTTTAATGAGAGATTTGAGCTTGAAAAACTTCTGAAAAGTACCAGTGACAACTGGCATCACCAGAAGTTGCGTAGTATACCCATTCCTAAAAAAGATGGAACCACCAGAATGCTGAAAATTCCCACTATGGCAGATAGAGCTTGGCAATGCTTAGCAAAATATGCTTTAGAACCTGCACATGAAGCAACTTTCCATCGCTTTAGCTATGGTTTTAGACCGGGACGCTCAGCACACGATGCTCAGAAAATCCTATTCTTAAACTTAAACTCTAAAGCAAACGGAATAAATAAGCGAGTTATAGAACTCGATATTGAGAAGTGCTTCGATAGGATAAGTCACACCACAATAATGGACAACCTTACTGCCCCTAAAGGCATTAAAACGGGAATATTTCGCTGTTTAAAAGCAGGAATAAACCCAGAATTTCCAGAACAAGGAACACCACAAGGTGGCGTGGTAAGTCCGCTATTAGCAAATATTGCCTTAAATGGTATCGAATGTTTACATAGATACCATAAAGGGAAAGGAAACAGAATAACACCAAAAACATCCACAAAAAGAATAGTCGAAGCATCCATCAGGTATGCAGACGATATGGTTATTATTCTAAGACCTGAAGACAATGCAATAGAAATACTTGAAAGAATTAACGAATTTCTAGCAAGACGTGGAATGAAGATAAGTGAGAAGAAAACAAAGATAACTGCTGCGACAGATGGATTTGACTTTCTAGGATGGCATTTTAAAGTGCTTAAAGATGGAAGATTTAAAAGCTATCCCTCAGTGGACAACTTTAGAAAATTCCGTCAGAAAGTCAAAAACATCGTTAATTGCTCGAATTATGGCTCTAAGGTAAAAGCTGAGAAGCTCGCACCAATAGTTAGAGGCTGGAGAAATTACCACAAGTTCTGCGATATGAGTAGCGTCAAGTTTTCTCTATGGCACATCAATCACAGAGCATGGAAAGTTTTTAATAAGGAAACTAAGAACACAAGAGAATCAACTACGAAGTTGATAGAAAAAGCGTTCCCAAAAGTCCCTTACTCCGAAAACAAATTCGTAAATGTCAAAGGAGAAAAATCCCCTTACGACAATGATATAACTTACTGGAGCGAACGCAATAGCAAGTTATATGACAACGAAACCTCTAAAGCTCTAAAAAGGCAAAACCATTCATGTGGTCACTGTGGACTAAAATTTACAAGTGATGAAAGAGTACACTTGCACCATATTGACGGCAATCATAACAACTGGAAACTAAAAAACCTAGTGGCAGTACACAAATCCTGCCATGATTATATACACATGAGCAAAGAAGTCATCTTCTAAGAATATCGGAAGCTGGATGCACGGAAACGCGCACGTCCAGATTTAAAAGAGAGGTGCGGAGGATAATACCTCCCATCGACTCTACCCAAGCCCCGTGCTTCTAGCACGGCTTTTCTTGATTCTTAATATATTCTTTTAAAACTTCTAATGGCGCACCACCAACAGAAATAGCAAAATAACTAGGACTCCATAAAGATTGCTTGTGGGGTTTTTTGAATCCAGCTTGCCCGTAACGACGACTAGACACTCCTTTTAATGCGTTAACTATTTGAGAAATAGACAGTTTAGGTGGATACTCAATTAACGAGTGAACATGATTTGCTTCCCCATTGAATTCTAATACCTGAAAATCCATCTTTTTTGCAACATCTACAAACGTTTTTTCAATCAAATCTAAACTTTTAACCGTAAATACAGACGAACGATATTTGGTTAGGCAGATCAAATGAATTTTTAAGTCTGTAACGCTATGTCTTTCTCTTCTAAATATATTTGTCATTATAAGCAGACCAATGTACAATTGAACTACAGACCAATTATAACATTGCGAATGAAAGCTAGATATCAGTATCGTTTCTACCCTACAGACCAACAGCAGCAGAGTTTAGCTCAGTTGTTTGGTTGTGTCCGTGTGGTTTGGAATGATGCTCTAGCTATTTGTAAACAAGCAGAAAAATTGCCAAGTAATAACGACTTGCAAAAGTTAGTAATTACTCAAGCGAAGAAAACTCTTCAGCGCACTTGGTTATCTGAAGTCTCTAATATCCCACTACAACAATCGGTTGCTGATTTGGGTGTCGCCTTTAAAAACTTTTTTGATTCCATGAAAGGAAAGCGTAAAGGTAAAAAAGTCGGAAGACCAAGGTTTAAAAAGAAAACTAATCAGCAGTCCGCACGTTTTAGAATTGGGGGCTTTTCAATCAAAGGTAATGAGGTTTATCTAGCTAAGGTTGGCAACATTAAACCGATCTGGTCAAGATTTTTACCATTTTCACCTACTAGCGTCACTGTAATTAAAGATTGCGCTAATCGCTATTTTCTCAGCTTTGTAGTAGAGATTGAACCCTTTTCTGTTGATGCTAAAAACCAAAGTATCGGCATTGATTTGGGAATAAAAACATTTGCTGTAATGAGCAATGGCGAAAAAGCAAAAAGTCCTGATTATTCGACATTAGACAAAAGAATTCGTAAACTTCAGAAAAAACTAGCACGACAACTTAAAGGCTCAAAACGTAGAAACAGAAATCGGATTAGAATTGCTAAACTACATAACCAAATTGCGGATACTCGTAAGGACTTTTTGCACAAATTATCAACCAAAATAGTGAATGAGAATCAAGTCATTGTTTTGGAAGATTTAAACGTGTCTGGGATGGTTAAAAACCGTAAGCTTTCTAGAGCGATTAGTTTGCAAGGGTGGAGAGAATTTAGAGTTTTGTGCGAAGGTAAGTCTGAAAAGCTCAATCGAAATTTTCACGTCATAAGTCGATGGGAACCAACAAGTCAAGTTTGTTCTGAATGCGGTTATAAATGGGGAAAACTTGATTTAAAAGTTCGATCAGTTCAGTGTTTGAATTGTGGAACTGAACATGATCGAGATGAGAATGCAGCAAAAAATATAAATAAAGGAGCCAGTGCGGTCTTGGCGCTTCGCGTCGAGGAGCAACTGGCGGTCGGGATAGGGCATTGCCACGACTCTAAACGGACGCAGAGGAATTGTAAGACTACTTCGGTAGCGGAATCCGTTGAAGCGTCAAGAATCACCGCTCGTAAACGAGCGGTGAGTATGTCAATTCTTCTAACTTTTCTGGTTGGAGTTGACCTGCTTTGTAGAGAATAATTGATTCATCAGCCGTAAATAAACGGTTAGGTCGGATATTACTAATTTGATTTAGTCCACCTGTACTAAAGTCGCTACTGTCAATTCTAACAGCATATTCATCACTCACTGCTTGACTGGTAATTTGACAGAGAATCAGATCATTTCCTCTTATATTAGCAACAACTACAGCAGGTCTACGTTTTGCTTGAGTTAAGTCAGAGAAAGGAAACGGAACAATAACAACATCACCTTTTACAAATCCTGCCATGCTGCCTCTTCTTCTGGTTTTAACCAATCTTTTTTTAGCGAAGACTCACTTAAGAGGGTTATTTCTAATTTTTCTTGTTGGCGCTTATTTTGCAAAAACTGAATAAAATCTAATACTTGTTGCAAGAGAGGTTCCGGTATTTTTTCAATTTCTTGTAGAAGTTGTTCTTTTAATGTCATAGTAAGTGGCTTAATTAGAATGGAATGTCCGACTTGCTCCTATATCAAGACATTTTATCGTTCCCAGGTTCTTTCGTTCTCAGATTTCTCGTTTTTCTCGTTCCCACGCAAAAAATTGTTTTAAATAATACCAATTTTGATTATTATTTAACAAAAGAACAGTTTCCTCAAGAAGCTTTGCTGCATCTATAATGATTCATTCAGTTGTCATCAATCTGGGATATGGTAATTTATACGAGGGATTTCCTGGTGTAACTGTGGGAGTATGGGAGTCCAAAAATCCCCATCCGCAGAAGCTTGTCGGTAGTTTACCCGCAGCGCCGAATTTGACCGATTTGTATCGAAATTGGCGATTGATTTATCAAAATTTGTGCGATCGCTTTGCAAGTTCATCAATTAGAAATTTAACAGATGATGATGAGATCGAAATTGATGAAGGTAATATTACAAATGTCTCTATAGTCGATTTCCACGATTTATGTCAGCAGTTACAGCTAGATATTAACAATTGGCTGGAATCACCGGGGATTATTAGTATTAGCCGACAGTTACGGGCTGTACTTAACCCTGCTGACGAAATACGCATAATTATCGAAACTCAAGATACTATTATTCAAAAGTTACCTTGGCATTGTTGCAATTTTTTTGAAGATTTTCCACACTCAGAAGTTTCTTTTTCTAGAACTCAATATAAACGCATTCCTGAGTTGCAATTGTCAGAAATTACCCGAAATAAGGTGAGAATTTTGGCAATTTTAGGTAATTCTCAAGGTATCGATCTTGAACAAGAACGCAGTTTTTTACAAAGTTTATCTGACTCAGAAGTAGAGTTCATTGTCAAACCTTCGCGGCAAGAATTTAACGATCAACTTTGGGATTCTCAAGGTTGGGATATACTCTTTTTCGCGGGTCACAGTCAAACTGAAGAAGAAAAGGGGATAATTTACATTAATGAAAATGCGACAAATAATAGTTTAACTATAGAGCAATTAGCAGAAGCGTTAAAAGCAGCGATTGATAAAGGTTTGAAGTTAGCTATTTTTAATTCTTGCGATGGTTTAGGGTTAGCTGATGGCTTGGAAAAATTAAATATACCCACAACAATTGTCATGCGGGAACCCGTACCAAATCGCGTTGCAGAAGAATTTTTTAATTATTTTTTACAAGCATTTGCTTTTGAAGAAAAATCTTTATATACTTCGGTACAGCAAGCTAGACGCAGATTACAAGGATTGGAAGATGATTTTCCCGGTGCAAGTTGGCTACCTGTAATTTTTATTAATCCCGCTGAAGAACCTCCGACTTGGGTAAGTTTAAAAGATAAATTAAACGGTAATTTTAATAGTATTTCGGAAAATAATCAAATAATAAATAAAAAATCCCGTCAAGATTGGGGTGAAGCAATTGATATTTCTACATTTTACGGACGTACTGAGGAAATTCATACTTTAGAAAAATGGATTATTACAGATAATTGTCGGTTAATTACCATAGTTGGTATGGGTGGAATTGGGAAGACAGCTTTATCTGTGAATTTAGCAGAATTAGTCAAAAATGAATTTGATTTTTTAATTTGGCGTAGTTTACGAAATGCAACTTCTGTAGAAGAATTATTGAGCGATTTAATCGGCTTTTTATCGGCGGAGCATCAAATAGTTTTAGCCGATTCTTTAGATAAACAAATATCTCAATTAATTGATTGTTTGCGTGCCGCTCGCTGTTTAGTAATATTAGATAATCTTGAATCTATTTTAGCAAGTGATAATCAAGCCGGAAGTTATCGAGAAGGATATCAAGGATACGGACAACTTTTAAGATGTGTGGCAGATACCCGCCATCAAAGTTGTTTTTTAGTCACCAGTCGGGAACCACCCAAGGGATTTAGCGCCAGAAAAGGTGATAATTTACCAGTGCGAGTATTGACGTTAAAAGGATTGAATTATCGAGAAGGAGAGGAAATTTTAGTCCAAAAGGGTTTATCACCAATAGAAACAGCAAGTAATCGTTTGGTAGAATGTTATGCAGGTAATCCCCTCGCTTTAAAGATTGCTGCAACTACGATTGAAGAATTATTTGATGGTGATATTGCTGATTTTTTAGAAGCAGGTATAATTATCTGCGGTGATATTTTTGATTTACTTGATTGTCAGTTTCATCGTCTCTCGATTTTAGACAAACAAATTATCTATTGGTTGGCAATTAATCGGGAATGGGTATCTTTAAAAAACTTACAAAGCGATATTATTGATGCTGTCAAAACCCGAGATTTACTTGCTGCTTTAGAGTCTTTACAATCGCGCTGCTTAATTGAAAATCATTCGGGTAAGTTTACTCTCCAACCAGTGGTAATGGAATATGTAATTGAAGAGTTAATCGAACAAGTTACCCCAGAAATCTATACGGGAGAAATGCAACTTTTTGATAAATACGCTTTAATTCAAGCCCAAGCTCAAGATTACCTGAGAAATGCTCAAATTCAATTTATCCTAAATCCGATCGTTGATAAATTATTAAGTTTTTGGGTGACAAAGCAAAGTATTAAAAATCATTTAAATCAACTTTTATTGCAACTTAAATCTTCTACATCTGCAAAACCTGGATATGCTGCGGGTAATATCATTAATATTCTGCGACAACTTGAAATAGAATTAAATAACTATGATTTTTCTAACTTAAATATTTGCCAAGCTAACCTGCAAGGAATCAATTTACAACAAACAAACTTTGCTAATTCCAACTTAAGTAAATCGGTATTTACCAACACTTTAGGCAGTATCTTAGCAGCTAAATTCTGCCCCACTGGTAAATTATTCGCCACAGCAATTGAAAATCAAATATATCTTTGGGAAGTTGACAACGTTAGACAATTGCATCAATTTGAAGGTCATACAGCTTGGGTAAGAGCGATCGCATTTACTCCAGATGGTAAAATCTTAGCTAGTGGTAGTTATGACAGCACTATCAAGCTGTGGAACGTCGAAACTGGACAATGTTTGCAAACCATCACAGGTCATACATCGGGTATCCAATCCCTCGCTTTTAGCCCAGATGGAAGCCTTTTAGCCAGCGGTAGCAATGATAAAACCGTTAGATTATGGAATATCTTTACAGGGGAATGCTTGCGGGTTTTACAAGGACATACAAACGATATCACCTTTGTCAGCTTCCATCCCTTTGAGAAAAAATTAATTACAGCCAGCACCGACAATACCGTTAGATTGTGGAATATTCAAAATGGGGAATGTTTACAAATCTTCAATATTTCGATTAATTGGCTACTTGCGATCGCGTTAAGTCATGATGGTAAAATTTTAGCTACGGGAAGCAATGGTAATGCAGTAAAATTTTGGGATATTGAAACGGGTGAATGTATTAAAACTTTACCAGATTACAGCAGCTTTGTTTGGTCAATAGCTTTTAGTCACGACGACCAAACCGTAATTACTGGCAGTGAAGATAACACGATCAAAGTCTGGAATGCAGAAACGGCAGAATGTCTGCAAACCTTACGGGAACATCAGCAGCGCGTTTGGTTAGTTGATTTGCATCCAGATAATAAAAGATTACTGAGTATTAGCGAAGACCAAAAAATTAAACATTGGGATATTTCATCAAGACGCTGTTTAAAAACATTAGAAGGGTATAGTAACTGGATATTATCTCTTGCTTTTAGTCCCAACGGTCAAACTTTAGCCAGCAGTTCTCAAGATGGAAAAGTGAGATTATGGGATATTGAAACGGGAAAATGTAATTTAATATTAGCAGGACACGACAAAATAATATCTTCAGTAGCCTTTGCACCTCAACATATTCCAGATTGTCTTTTAGCTAGCGGTAGCGATGACAATACTATCAAACTGTGGAATCATCAAGGTGAATGTTGGAAAACACTCCGGGGACACGATGATTGGGTGTATTCGGTTGCTTTCAATCCCCAAATCAATATTTTAGCTAGCGGTAGTCGGGACAACACGGTAAAAATTTGGGATTGTCAAACTGGTGAATGTGTTTCTACTTTAATCGGACATCAAGAGCGAATTAAATCAGTGGCTTTTCATCCTTTGGGTAATATACTCGCAACTGCTAGCGACGATAAAACTATCAAAATCTGGGATGTAAATCATCAAAGCTGTTTGCGGACACTTACAGGACATCAAGATCGGATTGATTGCGTAGTCTTCAGTCCGGAGGGAAATATAATTGCTAGTGCTGGTTGCGATCGCACTATTAAACTATGGGATGTGAATACTGGAGAACTTCTGCAAATATTACCAGATCATACCCGTAGAATTCGCAAGGTAGTATTTAGTTCAGATGCTCAGATTTTAGCGAGCTGTAGCGATGACGGAACAGTAAAACTGTGGGATGTAAATACGGGTGAAAATATGAGAACATTATCGGGACATGATAAAGCAGTATGGACTGTGGCAATTAGTCCCGATAATAGTATATTAGCTAGCGGTAGCGAAGACCAAACGATTAAACTGTGGGATTTAGCTACGGGTGAATGCGTTCAAACTTTGAGATGTAGTAGACCCTATGAAGGGATGAATATTCATAATATTACTGGTTTGACAGATGCACAGAAAATGATTTTAAAATCTCTTGGGGCTGTAGGAGAATAGGGATTCATTTTTCATCTTACCAATAGACTCCTGAAATAAAAAAAGACACCTCTCCAAACCTCTCCCCCACAGGGGACTACGGTGTACACACAAGTCTCTCAGCATAGGTTTGAGCTTTCATAGCCACTTTAAATTGTCATTGCGAGCGAAGCGTTCGCGTAGCGTCTCGTAGAGAAGCAATCGCAAAGTGCTGGGATTGCTATCTCCCTCCGGGAGAAGCTGCGCTAACGTCGTTCCTCCTTCCCTAAAAGGGAACACTCCGTGAATCTGCGCTTACGCACACGCAATGACAGGTTTTTCAAATCTTACTTCTAGATAGAATTTAAAGACTTCTGTGTACACGGTAGCAGGGAAAGGGGGTTAAGTCTTTGCGTAAAGAAGGGAACCGTCTAAATGTTTTCCGGAGATGTCTTTTTATTCAGCAACGCCGGAATATCTGTGTGTAATCTTGTTCACCTATAATAAAAAAACCGCCCCATAGGAGCGGTTAGCAATCAGATTATGCTCAATTACCAGTTACAGAGTGTTCCAATTTGGTCGATTAATCGAGACCAAGTTTGCCGACCGACTGTACCATCCACTGTCAAATTATTATTGCCTTGAAAAGTTCTTACAGCTTGCTCGGTGGCAGAATTAAATTCTGCATCAAAATCTTGATTGTCTAATAGATTCAGACTTAGAAGCAATTGGTGTAAAAATCTTACAGCTTCACCTTTATCTGTCTTATTGATTACTGGTAACATGATTTATTCTCCTGAATTTGGTTAGTACGAGTTTGTTGAATTTGTGAAAAGCTAGTTTTAAGCGATTGCTTTGATTTAGTTATTGTCTACACGACAACGACGATAAGAGAAATCACCTAAACCACGCCAGGTTAAAACACCAACGATTCCATCAACTGGAAAATAATTGGGGTCTCTTGGATCGGTAGATAAATTTCGATCTTGACGGTATTCTGTTTGGAATTTTCGGACTGCATCCAATGTTCGTTGACCAAACACACCGTCCACTGACAATTCTGAAAATTGGTTCTGAGAATTTTCGATTCTACCTGCGTAAGCATTTAGTAATCTTTGTAAAATTCTGACATTATCACCTGTGTCGTTTGGACGGATAGTTGGCATAGAGGTAGCCATTGTTCCGATTGCAGTTGCTTGCATAATTGATACTCCTTTGAAAATTTGGTGTTGTTTTGATTTTGTTAGAG